>NZ_JADBQK010000008.1:0-15281 GCF_014895885.1 Enterobacter cloacae complex sp. P17RS | reverse complement strand
GTAAATGCAAAACGGCAACCTTGTTGCCGTTTTTAGTGTTTTCACCCTCTCCCGTGGGAGAGGGATGGGGTGAGGGCATCAGACCGCACGAAATTACACACGAACCGGCGCCGTCGCCGCCTCCAGCCACGAACGCGCCTCGCTATTAACCAGCGGTGACAGCGCCTCACGTACCTGCTGATGATACTCATCCAGCCACTGCTTTTCCTGCTCGCTCAACAGATCCAGCTCGACCTGGCTTAAATCAATCGGGATCAGCGTCAGAGAAGCAAACTTGCAGAACCCCGGACGGCTCTCCACTATCTCCACCTGGTTTTCAATGCGAATACCGTGGCTATCGCCCAGATAGTATCCCGGTTCAATGGTCATGATATTGCCTGCCACCAGCGGCCACGGGTTGACCTTTTTGGCGATGCGATGCGGGTTTTCGTGGATCAGAAGCTGGTGGCCCACGCCGTGCCCGGTACCGTGATCGTAATCCAGCCCCATCTCCCACAGCGGACGACGCGCGAAAGCATCCAGCTGGTGCCCCTGCGTACCGGAAGGGAACTGCAGGGTAATCAGCGATAGAAAACCTCTCAGCACGGCGGTGTAGTGCAGACGCTGCTGCGAGGGGACATTACCCCACGCCAGCGTGCGCGTGGCATCGGTGGTGCCGTTAGCGTACTGACCGCCCGAATCGTTCAGGTAAAAATGGTTATGGCCGAGGGGCTTGTTGCTGGCCTCGCTTGAATGATAGTGGCACATCGCCGCATTGCTCGAAGAGGCGGAAATGGTCGCGAAACTCTGCTCGATAAAACCGGGCTGCTGTTTGCGAAATGCCAGCTGCTGCGCCTGCACTTCCAGCTCCGTTAGCGGTTGTCCCGCCGCACGCAGCGGCACTTCGCGGCTCAGCCAGGCCAGGAAGTTGACCCACGCGGCGCCGTCCTGGAGATGGCACTCGCGATACCCTGCCAGCTCGACCGGGTTTTTGGTAGCCTTAATCAGGGTAATGGGATCGGTTCGCCAGACAATTTCACCGCGCGGTTCAATGGCAAAGCGCAGGGCCACCGGCGCGGAGTCGGCATCAACCATTACCCGCTTCCCTTCAGCAAGTTGCTGACAGCGCTCAATAAAGGTGTCCTGTGGCGCAATCGTGAAGGCGTTCAGAACTGCATCAGGGAGTTCTGCGAGCTTATTATCGTTAACAAACCACTCAACGCGGCCGTCGCGACCGAGCAGGGCAAATGAGAGCGGTACCGGACTGGTGGGGATATCTGAGCCGCGCACGTTGAGCAGCCACGCAATGTTATCCGGCAGCGTAACGGCCAGGTAGTCTGCGTTGTTTGCGGCCAGCACGGCGGCAACGCGCTGACGTTTGTCTTCGCTGCTTTCACCGCTTATCGCAACCGGCATTTCACGGATAAGCCCCGCCGGTGCGGCAGGGCGATCGGTCCATAAGGCGTCAAACGGTGACGCGTTCAGCGGCACGAGCGCGCACGGTGTGGCAGACAGCTGCGTAAACTCGGTATTCGTCATCAGCATTGGGTCAAAACCGATGCGCGTGCCCGCCGCGACGTTTGCCGTCAACCAGTCTGCCAGCGGCTCGTTGTGCAGATGGTGGATCTCAACCTCATCCATATTCACCTGAACGCGGGCCTGCACCTGATAGCGCCCGTCGACGAACAGCAGCGCTTTATCCCTCAGTACCAGCGCGACGCCAGCAGAGCCGTTAAAGCCTGTCAGCCAGGCCAGCTTTTCGTCGTTCGACGCGCAATTCTCGCTTTGCCAGGCATCGGTGCGCGGAACGATCATCCCGTCGAGGCTGTTTTCCTGAAGCCACTGACGCAGGGCAGAGAGCGGAGTAGGGGTGTGCATGGTTTTTCCTTATTGTTATTAGCGGAACGGCGGCTCGTTGAAGGTGCGCAGCTTGCGCGAATGCAGTCGGTCGCCTTCCGCCCGCAGCAGGTCGATGGCGCGAATGCCGATCTGCAAATGTTCGGAAATCGCCCCTTCATAGAAACGGTTGGCCTGACCCGGCAGCTTAATTTCGCCGTGCAGCGGCTTATCGGACACGCACAGCAGCGTGCCGTAAGGAACGCGGAAGCGATATCCCTGGGCGGCGATGGTGGCGCTCTCCATATCAATTGCCACCGCTCGGCTCAGGTTGAAGCGCAGCGCGGAGGCGGAGTAACGCAGCTCCCAGTTGCGGTCATCCGTCGTCACTACCGTACCGGTACGCAGGCGCTGTTTGACCTCTTCACCCGGCATGCCGCTGACCTCTTTGGTGGCGTCGTAGAGCGCGCGCTGTACTTCGGCGATGCTCGGGATTGGGATATCCGGCGGCAGTACCGCATCCAGCACGTGGTCGTCGCGCAGATAAGCGTGGGCCAGCACGTAATCGCCAATCAGCTGGCTTTCGCGCAGGCCGCCGCAGTGGCCAATCATCAGCCACACGTCGGGGCGCAGCACCGCCAGATGGTCACAGATGGTTTTGGCGTTCGACGGGCCGACGCCGATGTTGATCAGGGTGATCCCCTGACCGTCGGCGGTGATCAGGTGCCAGGCGGGCATCTGGTGTTTTTTCCACGCCAGATCGGAGATGGCCTGCTCGGGGGCTTCGGTCTCGGCGGTGATCCAGATCCCGCCCGCGCAGGAGAGGGCGATATATGGACTGTCCGGATCAAGGATCTGGCTACAGCCCCAGCGAACGAACTCATCCACGTAGCGGGTGTAGTTGGTAAACAGCACAAACGGCTGGAAATGCTCGGCGGGCGTGCCGGTGTAGTGGCGCAGGCGCGCCAGGGAGAAATCCACCCGACGGGCGTCAAAGTGCGACAGGGGGGAAAACTCTGCCGGGTGATAAATCCCGTCAGCCGTCTCATCGCCAATCTGTGACAGTTCCGTCGTTGGGAAGTGGCGGGTCAGTCCCGCGCTCATGGAGCGGTCAAGAGTTAGCGCCGAACCGTCAATCACGTACGGGTACGGGATCTCATGCTGTGAAGGCTCCACGGCAATGTGCGCGCCGTAATCCTGATACAACAGCGTTAGCTGCTCTTCCAGATAGGGGCGGAACAGTGCAGGGCGGGTGACGGTGGTGCTGTAGCAGCCGGAGTGGGTAAAACGGGCGTAGGCGCGGGTTTTCGGCGTCGTGCTTGCGCTGCCGTCCCAGGTCACAGAGAGCGATGGATAAACAAAAAGGCCTTCGTTTCTGGCCTTTTGATCGGGAAGTTTCCCCGTTTCGATGTATTCGCTGATGGCGCTGCGCAGCGCGTTGACGGACTGTTCATACAGCGCGTCGAGTTTTTCCAGCGCCTGAGCCGGGGTCAGGCTGGAGCCCTTATTATTCATCTCTGTCTCCTTGTTCCACAGGTGTGCGACTCTATCCGATAGTATGTCACACGCCTGTGAAACAAAAGGGAGATCAGCGGTGGCTCGTCTCTTTCATCAGAAGCGCCGTTGCCGCCGACAGCAGGCAGCCGGCCAGCAGATAAATCGCCACGCTGTGCCAGTTACCGCCGGAGAAGGTCACCAGCGCGGCGGCAATAAACGGCGTAAACCCGCCGCCGACCACGCTTGCCACCTGGTAACCCACGCCCGCGCCGCTGTAGCGGTAGCTGGCGCCGAACAGTTCAGTAAACATCGGCTGCTGCACGCAGACCACCATATCGTGAGCGATGTTCGCGAGCATGATGGCAAAGAAGACAATCCAGAAGATCGACTGCGCCTCCAGCGCCATAAAGAACGGCCAGGCGCTGAGGCTGCCAATCAGCGCCCCGGTGATATAGACGCGGCGGCGGCCAAACCGGTCCGCCAGCCAGGCGAAGCAGGGGATGGTCAGACAGCTGATTCCGCCGACCAGCAGGCCAATATTCAGGAACAGTTCGCGCGGCAGGCCGAGGTTCTGCGTCGAGTAGTTCAGCGCAAAGGCGGTGACGATATACATCGTCAACAGCTCGCACAGGCGCAGGGCGATGATTTTCAGAAAAGCGCCAGGGTGCCGAATCAGGGCTTCCATCACCGGCAGCCGCTTTTTGACGGACGGCTCCTCACGCTGTTGCTGTTCGAACTCTGCCGACTCATCCATCCCGTTGCGGATCCACAGCGCGGCAATGACCAGCACGATGCTGAAGATAAACGGTATGCGCCAGCCCCAGCTCAGAAACTGCTCGTCGGTGGTGAGCTGGCTGATTAACGATACCAGCCCGGTGGAAAGCAACAGCCCGACGCCGTACCCGACCTGTACGCCGCTGCTGTAAAACGCTTTCTTGTTTTTTGGCGCGCTCTCAACGGATAACAGCGCCGCGCCGCCCCATTCGCCGCCCACGGCGAAGCCCTGAATGGCGCGCAGCGTCACCAGCAGCACCGGCGCCCACCAGCCAATAGCGGAAAACGAAGGAAGAATGCCAATCAACGCGGTGGCGATCCCCATCATCCAGACGGTAAGCATCAGCATGCGCTTGCGGCCGAGGCGATCGCCGAAGTGGCCGAAGATCACCCCGCCCAGCGGGCGAAACAGAAAGCCGACGCCGAAGGTGGCAAACGCGGCGAGCGTGCCCATCGCAGGGCTGACCTGGGGAAAAAACTCGCGGTTAAACACCAGCGCGGCGGTAATGCCGTAAAGCAGAAAATCATACCAGTCGACGACGGCACCTGCGAAGCTGCCGAGTGCAGCGCGGCGGGCGCGATTGAGCGAAGGTGTCTCCTCGTTGGGACGATCGGAGATGAGGGTGGAGTCCATAGTTGTCCTGTCCGTACTGTTTTTTATTATTGGTATAAGAAAAGGTCACTCACATAGCTGCCGTCATATAAACGGAACCTATGAGACTACCGCGACAAAACGCCTGAGAAAACGTTTTTATCTTTCCGGAAGGCGCTGAATAAATAAATTTCATCTTCCCCTGCCTCGAGATAAATCAGTCTGTTTGGCTCCGGTTCGTGCTGAATGGATTACAGTAATAGATACCGCTGCGTGACTAAAGCTGAGGGAAAAACGATGCAACGTAACTTTTCGGCATTCTGGATGGTCCTGTTTTTATTCGCCGCACCGCTTCATGCCGAGCCGAAAGTCTATGGCGAACAGCGTATTAGCGGCTGGTGGAGTGCGCTGACGGATGATATCTCCCAGACCTGGGAACAGCCGCAACGTTACGATCTGTACCTGCCGTTTCTGAGCTGGCACGCCCGCTTTATGTACGACAAAGAAAAAACCGACAATTACAACGAAATGCCGTGGGGCGGCGGCCTGGGCGTGTCCCGCTATAACGAAGAGGGCAACTGGAGCGCGCTTTTCGCAATGATGTTCAAGGACTCGCACAACGAATGGCAGCCCGCGATGGGCTATGGCTGGGAGAAGGGCTGGTATCTGGATAATGCCAAAGATTTCCGCCTTGGGCTCGGTGCCGCCGCGGGCATCACGGCGCGAGATGATTTTGCGAACTATGTGCCTCTGCCGTTCATCTTCCCACTGTTTTCTGCCGGCTATAAGCGCGTTACCGTCCAGTTCACCTATATTCCCGGAACGTATAACAACGGCAACGTGCTTTTTGCCTGGCTGCGCTTAGGCTTTTAAAGGGTGATCACCTTTTTTGCCACGGCGTTAGACAATACCAGCATGGAGAAGAGAACAGAGGTGACGAACGTAAGCACAATCAGCGCCAGCTTCATGCCGAGAGAGGTCACCGGTATCAGCGCCGTCAGCAGATGAAACACCGAGTAATGCACAATATATACGCCGGTCATCGTTTTGCTGATGGCGGCCAGAATGGACTCCTTTAATTCAGCATTGCGGCGAAAGCGAACGCCGTTCGCCGCAATCACCAGGGCAATAATCAGGATGTAGATCTGCGAGCCGGTGAGAATAAAGGCGTTTCTGTCGGCCTTAAACAGGGCAAAAAAGAAGTGGCGCTCGTAAAACCAGGTGAAGAGATAGATAAACGGGATGGCGACAACCGCCGCCCGGACCACATTTTTGCGGCTTATCCACTCGGCGACTTTTGGGTCGCAGAAGAGCTGCCCGGTCAGATAAAACAGCAGCCATGTCCACAGCCGATACTGCGGCGAAAGCGAAAGGACGTGCGTTTCAGGATAAAGCGCCGATAACAGATCGTATCCGTAGGAAAAGCACAGCAGAGCAGCAATCGCGCCGCAGAACAGCGATCTCCGCTGGCTAAGCCACTCCACCGCCGGGTGGAAGGTGTAAATCACGACAAATGCGAACACGAACCAGGGCTGAATTAAATACCCGCGCTGATAAGGCTCCCACAGGTAGTAGATCGTTATCCAGAACAGAAAAACAATCACCAGACTTTTTATTTTACCCAGCTGCCAGCGTGTGCCGTGCCGGGATTGCCCGTCGAGATAGCCCGACACCACAAAAAACAGCGGCGTGGCGATGGTCGAGATAAAGGTTAAAAAGCCCAGGATCCAGTGATAGTCATAGTCATAATGATCCCAGGTATTGTAGATGGTGAAGAAGGTGACCGCCGTCATACAGCCCAGCGTCTTGATAATGTTCAGCCCTGTCGCATTCATTGTTGTTTGGCTTCGTCCTTACGATGGAAACACGCATAGATCACGGGGAGTACCAGTAGCGTCAGGATTGTAGCAAACCCCAGTCCAAACATAATCACAACGGCCATGCTCTGGAAGAAAACATCCAGCAGCAGCGGTGCCAGGCCAAGTACGGTCGTGAACGCGGTGAGCAGGATAGGGCGCAGGCGCGAGGTGGCGGCATAAACGATCGCGCTGTGCTGATCCTTGTGCGTTTTCTGCTGTTCGATCTCTTCCACCAGCACGATGCCGTTGCGGATGAGCATTCCGCTCAGGCTCAGCAGACCAATCAGCGCCATAAAGCCAAAGGGAATGCCGGTAATTAAAAATCCTGGCGTGACGCCAATCAACGCCAGCGGTACGGTCAGCCAGATCGCGACGGCATTTTTTACCGAGCTGAACATCAGCACCGTAATAACAAACATCACCAGATACCCGAGAGGTAGCGTAGTGAACAGCCCTTGCTGCGCTTCGCTGGAGTTTTCCGCGTCGCCCCCCCACTCGATGCTGTAGCCGTGTGGCAGGGGAAGGGCATCCACCTGCGGCTTCACGCGGGCGAGAATATCACCGGAGGTTTGCTGGCTCAGCGGGTCCGGATCCGTCTGAACCGTCAGTACCCGCGAGCGGTCGCGTCGGAGAATGAGCGGATCCTCCCACTCCAGCGAGAAGCGGCTGACGACGTTACTCAGCGGGATATACTGCTGCCGCGTCTGGCTCCACACCAGCACGTTGTTCAGGTGGCTGGCGTCCAGCCTTTCGCTTTCTGGAGGCCTCACCACCACGGGCAGCAGGTCACTGCCTTCCCGATACAACCCCGCCCGGCTGCCGGAGAAATTCATCTCCAGCGCGTTGTCGACGTCCTGCTTATCCACGCCAAGCTCGCGTCCCAGCGCGGCGACGTACTGCGGACGGATCACTTTGCTGCGGTTTTGCCAGTCGTTTCGGACGCTCCCCGTGGCCGGGTCGCGCGCCAGGATATCGTCCACCTGGCTGGCAATCAGACGCAGCCTGTCAGGATCCGGGCCTTTAATGCGCACTTCAATGGCGCTGTCGCCGGAGGGCCCAAACATCACCCGTTTCGTGCTGGCGTTGACCTGCGGGTAGTTACGCGCGATGTACTCATCCACGTAGCGCGTCAGCGCGGAGATGCTGCGCTGGTCATCCATACGCACCATGATCTGCGCGTAGTTGCTGTACTGCCGCTGTCCGCTGTAGGTCAGAATAAAGCGCATGCTCCCCTGACCGATGGTCGAGACGGTGGTTTCCACGCCGGGCCGTCCCTTGATGGTTTTCTCAATATCGCCGGTCATTTTCTCGGTCCATTTGATATCTGTCCCGTAAGGTAACCAGAGGTCGACAAAGAAAATCGGCGTATTGGACGACGGGAAAAAGTTTTGCCGCACCGCGCCAAACCCCCAGACAGACGCGGCCAGCAGGGCGGCCATCACTACCAGCGTCGGCGCTTTATGGTGCAGCAGTGCGTTCAGCAGGTGCTGGTAAAGGCGGTAGAGACGTTTGTCGTAAGGATCTGACTCGTCAGTAGTGTCCGGCGCGCTGTCGTTTTTAAACAACCACCACTTAATCAGCACCGGGGTGAGGGTGAGCGCCGAGAACCAGCTCAGCATCAGGGAAATCAGCAGCACCTGGAACAGAGATTTACAGTATTCCCCGGTGGAATCCTGCGATAGCCCGATAGGGGCAAACGCAAGGATGGCGATCACCGTCGCCCCCAGCAGCGGCAGGGTGGAGCGGCGGATGATGTTGTTAACGGCGGTTAACAGCGGGGAGCCCTGCTGCCGGGCAATCAACACCCCTTCGACAATCACGATGGCGTTATCCACCAGCATGCTGAGGGCGATAATCAGCGCCCCGAGCGAGATGCGCTGTAGCTCAATGCCACACAGATACATAATCAGCAGCGTGCCCAGCACGTTAAGGGCGAGAGAAACCGCGATGATGATCCCGCTGCGTACCCCCATAAAGATCAGCAGCACGCCGATGACAATCGCCAGCGCCATCAGGAAGTTAATAATAAAACCGTTAACAGAGTGGCCCACTTCGGCTGCCTGATCGTAAAACAGATCTATCTGTATGCCTGCCGGTTTTTCCGCCGACATCTGGTTTAGCTTCGCCTCCAGCGCGTGGCCCACGTCGATCACGTTCACGCCGGGAATAAACGAGACGCCCATGGTGACGGCTTTTTTGCCGTTGGCATGGTAGATACTGGCGGGCGATTCGTTCAGCCCGCGCGACAGCGTGGCGATATCCCGCAGGCGCGTCGCCGCCCCGGTGCCGGAAGGCGTGATGATGAGATCCGCCAGTTCATCGAGATTCTCGAACTCACCGGTGGGGTGCAGACGAATGGATTCGCTGCCGGAGGTGATTTCTCCGGCGCTGGAAACGACGTTGAGCCTGCTGAGCAGGGCGGAAAGCTGGTTCAGCGTAATGCCGCGCGCGGCCATTTTGGTCAGGGAAATATCGATGTTGACCTGTTGGCTAATGGCCCCGCCGATGGCGACCTTCGCGACGCCGGGAACCAGAATCAACGCGCGGCGCAGCTGCTCTGCATATCTCACCAGTTCAGGATTACTGAATTCATCCCCGGAAATGGCGAAGAAGAAGCCGAACACGTCGCCGAAATCGTCATTCACAAAGGGCGTAACGACGCCGGGCGGGAACTGACGCGAGGCATCGCCCACGCGGCGGCGCAGCTCATCCCAAATCTGCGGCAGTTCGTTCGAGTGATAGCGTGAAGCGATATTGACGGTGATTTGCGACAGCCCGTTTGAAGAGATGGAGCTTACGTTGTCCAGATAAGGCAGCTGCTGAAGGGCATTCTCCAGCGGCAGCGTCACCTCTTCTTCAACCTGCTGAGCGGATGCGCCGGGGTAGTGGGTAACCACCACAGCGGTTTTGATGGTAAAGGCGGGATCTTCCAGCCTGCCGATATTCAACAGGGCGAAAATCCCCCCAATGCCCAGCAGCAGAATCGTTAGCCAGACGCGAACCGGGTTATTAATAAATTGACGAGTGATATCCATTACAGTCCCCGCTCACGCGTCCAGATACGCACCGGCTGGTTAGCATGGAGCTCTCCCACGCCTGCGGCCACCACGCGCTCGCCCGCCTTAAGCCCGCTGGTGATCGTCACGCCTTCGGTTATCACTTGCCCCACGCTGACCTTGCGGTCTTCAAGATGGAGCGTGTCGCCTTCTCCCGCCACGACCCAGACGTGCGGCTCATTGCGTGGGCTGTTGTCCGGGTTAAAGACGGCCTCAACCGGTACAACCAGCGCCTGAGCGCCCGCGCCAGCCGGGAGGTTGGTTAAATTGATGGTCACCGTACCGCTTACGCCACCGACGGCGGGAAAATCATCTGGTCGCGGCATGGTCAGTATCACCTGCCAGGTCAGGGTATTACTGTCGCTGCTGCCCGAGTGCTCTTTGTAGACGGCGGTAAATTCCCGATCCGGAATGGCGTTAATTCTTACTACCGGACGATACTGCGCGTTGCGGATATCAAAGGTCTTAAACAGGTTTTCAGGGATGCTGAACACCACGTCAAGCAGATCGGTGCGGGTTAACGTCGCGATGGGCTGACCGGCAGACACCACCTGATGGTTTCGGACATGTACGCTGGCCGCCGTCCCGCTGAAGGGGGCGACGAGCGTCATCTGATTCAACTCTTCTCGGGCAATCTGCAGCGCCGCATTCGCCGAATCGCGGTTCGCACGCTGCACGTCCATTTCGGCTTTCGAAATCGCCTGGCGGCCCGCCAGCGTCTGGAAGCGATCGAACTGCCTCTGGGCCAGCGTCGCCGCCGTCTGCCTGTCGTTAACCCGCTGCTGGGCTTCACGGGCGTTCAATCTTGCAAGCTGTTGGCCCTGCTTGATGGCTGCGCCCTGACGCACATCGAGCGCTTCAATTTGACCAGCGCGCTTGAAGGAAAGGTCTGTGGCATCGCCCGATTCAATGCGGGCGGGAAAAACGCGCTGCTGGGCATGACCGGGAACCGTCACCTCCGCCACTTTAACCATTCTGGGCAGGGGGGAGGCTTGCTCAGGTTTAGGATCGCACGCCGTGAGCGTTAACAAAACGAACGGTAAAAGAGAGAGGTAACGTTTCACTGTATTCCCCTAATAAATAACTGTTTTATTTATTCCATAACCTGGACAGGGGTGACACTATTCTGCCAGAACAGTGACGACCATATAGGTAAATAAACCAATCGCCGTGCTGGCGATAATGGCAAGCGCAATAAACATACCCAGTCGGATCAGGCTTATGCCATACATACATTCCTCCATGAGCCGGAAGCGGTAACTCACTATGAGCATAGTCGGCGAAAAGATAAATGTTAAATAACCATTAGCAGTGGGGACGCGCTAAACCTGAAATTCCTGTGCTACGTTTAATATTATTCATCTCTTTTACCGTAACTGGCATTAAGGGCAACCCCCTGCATTTAATGCGTTTTTTTTGCTTCATTCACTCTCATGTTGGTTATAAAAAGGATGCTCGATATGTATAAAAACATTCTCGTTCCGGTGGATGTCTACGAGACAAGCCTGGCGGATAAAGCGTTGCAGCATGCACAGTTTCTGGCGCAAAGCGCATTGGGTGACATTCATTTGCTGCACGTCATGCCAAAATTTTCAGCCGAGCTGACGCGCGGTTTTATTTCAGATGCGCGAAAGATGGATGAATATATGATTAATAATTCAAAAGAAAAACTGTCTGACCTGGTCAAAAAATTGAATTTGCCAGAAGAGCGCGTTCACCTCCATGTTCGCAGCGGAAATGTTCGTGATGAGGTTATTAAGCTGGCGGATGAACTTGCTGCTGGCGCGATTATCGTCGGCTCCCGCAATCCAAATATTCAAACCCATTTGTTAGGATCGGAGGCGGCAAGTATTGTTCGTTACGCCCATGTTCCTGTTTTCGTTATTCGTTAATTTCATGAAAGCAAGGTGATTTCTGAATAGAACCTGAGGAAGCAACAATGAAAACAGGAAAACCTGAACGTCCGTATTATCAACAAACCGTTGATGAAACCCTGTCGAATATCCACTCCACTCTGGAAGGACTTAGTGGCACTGAGGCATCAGCCCGACTTCAGCAGCATGGTGAGAATGCGTTACCGCAAAAAAAGGGCAAACCCGCCTGGCTGCGCTTCCTGGCGCATTTTAACGATGTACTGATTTACGTTCTGCTGGTGGCCGCGTTGCTTAAGCTCTTTATGGGCCACTGGGTAGACATGTTTGTGATCCTTGGGGTTGCCATCATTAACGCGCTGATCGGCCATATCCAGGAGAGCAATGCTGAAAAATCGTTGCAGAGTATTCGCAATATGCTCTCCAGCGAAGCCGTGGTGGTACGACAGGGGAATCATGAAACGATCCCCACTACGGCGCTGGTCCCGGGCGATATCGTGGTGATCCGCGCCGGGGATCGTATCCCTGCGGACCTGCGCGTGATTGAGGCGCATAACCTTCGCGTGGAGGAGGCCATCCTGACTGGCGAATCCACCGTTGTTGAGAAAAACAGCGATGCGTTAAGCGGGGAACTGCCCTTAGGCGATCGCTATAATCTGCTCTACTCAGGCACCACCGTCAGCTCCGGCGGCGGTAAAGGCGTGGTGGTGGCAACCGGGGGGGAGACCGAGCTTGGCCACATCAACCAGATGATGTCCGACATTGAAAAGCACCGCACGCCGCTGATGGTGCAGATGGACAAGCTCGGTAAGACCATCTTCATCACTATCCTGGTGATGATGGTAGCGCTGTTCGTCTTTAGCCTCCTGTTCCGGGATATGCCGGTTTCTGAACTGGTGCTGTCGCTTATCAGCCTCGCCGTTGCCGCCGTGCCGGAAGGCCTGCCGGCCATCATTTCCATCATCCTTTCGCTTGGCGTACAGGCCATGGCGCGTCGCAAGGCCATTATTCGCAAGTTGCCCACGGTGGAAACCCTGGGCGCAATGACGGTCATCTGCTCGGATAAAACCGGCACCCTGACGATGAATGAAATGACGGTCAAAGCGGTGATTACCGCTGACACGACCTATCGCGTGGAGGGCGACAGCTACGAACCGGTGGGGAATATTCACCCCGTAGATGACCCGACGCCCGTCAGCGTGACGCAGGGTTCCCTGCTGGAACGCTACCTGCGCACCATTGACCTCTGTAATGACAGCCAGCTGATCAAAGACGAGCAGGGGCTGTGGAAAATCACCGGAGGACCAACCGAGGGTGCCCTGAAGGTGCTGGCGGCGAAAATCCCGCTCCCACCGCTTGATACGGAAATGCGCAGTAAAATCCCGTTTGATTCGCAGTATAAATACATGTCCACGCTCTACCGACTGGGTGAAGAAGAGGCGATTTTAATCACCGGCGCGCCGGACGTCCTGTTCCGCCTCTGCCAGTACCAGCAGACGAATGACGGACTGCAGCCGTTCGATCAACCTTACTGGGAAGGCAAGATTGAAGAGTATGCCCGGGAAGGGCTGCGCATGGTGGCGGCGGCCTGGAAACCTGCCCGCGAGGGACAGCGCGAGCTGGATCACCAGGACCTCCATGATGGCGTGATCCTGCTGGGTATTGCAGGAATGATGGATCCGCCGCGTCCGGAGGCCATTACCGCGATTGCCGACTGTCTGCAGGCCGGGATTCGCGTGAAAATGATCACCGGCGACCACCCGCAAACGGCCATGAGCATCGGGCAAATGCTGGGGATTGGTAACGCCGCAAGCGCGATCACCGGACGCGAGCTGGAGGCGATGGACGACCGTCAGCTGAGCGACGCCGCGCAGCAGTACGATATTTTCGCCCGAACCAGCCCGGAGGATAAATTCCGCCTCGTGCAGGCCCTGCAAAGTAAACAGGAAGTGGTGGGCATGACCGGGGATGGCGTAAACGATGCCCCGGCGCTCAAGCGGGCGGATGTGGGTATCGCCATGGGGATTAAGGGGACTGAGGTCACCAAGGAAGCCGCCGACATGGTGTTAACGGATGACAACTTTGCCACCATTGCCAGTGCGGTCCACGAGGGACGGCGGGTTTACGATAACCTGAAAAAAACGATTCTGTTCGTTATCCCGAGCAACATCGCGCAGGCCCTGCTGATCATCATCGCGCTGCTGGCGGGGAACCTGATTCCGCTGACGCCGGTCCTGATCCTGTGGATGAACATGGCGACATCAGCAACCCTGTCGTTTGGCCTGGCGTTTGAAGCGGGTGAGAAGGACATCATGAACCGGCCACCGCGCAAGGCGAATCTGCATGTGATGGACGGCTACGCCATCTGGCGCGTGGTGTTTGTCGGTCTGATGATTGCCATTAGCGCCTTCGTGCTGGAAGCCTGGCTACAGCCACGCGGCTACTCGGCGGAATTCATTCGCACCGTGCTGCTGCAAACCCTGGTGACCGCGCAGTGGTTCTACATGCTCAACTGTCGCGTTAATGACGGCTTCTCGCTGAGCAAAGGTCTGCTGGCGAATAAAGGGATTTGGATCGTGAGCGGCGTACTGCTTGCGCTACAGCTTCTTATCATTTACGCCCCGTTCATGCAGATGCTGTTTGGCACCGAAGCGCTGCCGTTCCGCTACTGGGTCATTACCTTCCTGATTGGTTTTGTGATGTTCCTTATTGTCGAGGCGGAAAAAGTGCTGACGCGCAGATGGCGTAAAATCGAAGCGTAATAGCGTAAACTGAGAAAGCCTGCCTGAGTCCAGGCTTTCTCTTTTGTGAGCACAGGAAATTATGATGCGACTTACCTGGTTCGTCCTTACGCTGTGTGCCGCTGTTCCCAGTGCGTTTGCCGTAACCTATACCCTACCGCCGGAAGGCAGTCGGCTGGTGGGAACCCCGATTACCATCACCGTTCCCGAGCGCAATACGTTACCGCTTGAGGCCTTTGCTGCGCAGCACGGGCTGGGGCTCAGCAATATGCTGGAAGCGAACCCGGGCGTGGATCCTTTTTTGCCCAAATCCGGCACCCGGCTGGTCATTCCTCAGCAGCTGATTTTACCCGACACCGTGCGCGAGGGGATTGTCGTTAACGTGGCGGAAATGCGTCTTTACTATTACCCTCCGGGCAGCAATACCGTTGAAGTACTGCCCATCGGCATCGGTCAGGCCGGGCGCGAAACTCCGCGTAACTGGGTCACGGCGGTTGAGCGCAAGCAGGAGGGCCCCACCTGGTCACCTACGCCGAACACGCGTCGTGCCTATGCGGCAGAGGGGAAAACGCTGCCCGCCTTCGTGCCCGCCGGGCCGGATAACCCGATGGGGTTGTATGCGATATATATCGGCAGGCTATATGCCATACACGGCACAAACTCCAATTTCGGCATTGGGCTGCGGGTGAGCCAGGGCTGTATTCGTCTGCGTAACAACGACATTAAATATCTTTTCGATAATGTCCCCGTGGGCACCCGCGTGCAGCTTATCGATCGCCCCGTTAAGGTGACCACGGAGCCGGACGGCAGCCGCTGGGTGGAGGTTCACGAACCGCTGTCACGTAACCGGGCGGAATTTGAATCGAGCCGGAAAGTGCCTCTGCCCATCTCCGCCGCACAGCAGACACAGTTGATAAACGAGGGGGCGGGCGCTGAACTGGAACGGCGGTCGGGGATGCCGATTAAAATCGGCATGTGAAGGCATAGTGCGGGCTGGTGCCCTCACCCCAACCCTCTCCCACGGCAGAGGGGGAACACACTAAAAACGGCAACCCAGTTGCCGTTTTGCATTTACC
>NZ_JADBQK010000007.1:0-212863 GCF_014895885.1 Enterobacter cloacae complex sp. P17RS | reverse complement strand
GATCGACCTGAAGAAAAAGTCGATCACCATGGGTAAAGGATGTTAAAAAGTGTTCACCATGTCCCCGAACACCTGTCTACCATGTCCCCGGACTGTACACCCTAAAGGGGAGAGGGCCAGGTGTTTTAACCGTTCGCCGCCGCTTTACGCAGATCAAACACCCGGCAGGCTTTCCCCTCCGAGCGCGGGATGCTGCCGCAGTTCACAATCATCACGTCGGTGGAAATCCCGACCATCGACTTTATGCGGTGGCGCAGCTGGTGGCACACCTGACAACGCTGCTCGTGCGTCAGCGTTAAGCTGCTCTCTTTCAGCTCCACCTTCACGGAAAGTGAATCAAGATGCCCACGACGGTTCACCTCCAGCTGATAGTGCGGAGAAAGGTGTTCGAACTTCACGATCTCCTCTTCCAGCTGCGACGGGAAAACGTTGACGCCGCGGATGATCAGCATATCGTCGCTGCGGCCGCCGATCCGGTCCATGCGCCGCATGCTGCGCGCGGTTGCCGGCAGCAGACGCGTCAGGTCGCGGGTGCGGTAGCGGATCACCGGCAGCGCCTCTTTGGTCAGCGTGGTGAACAGCAGTTCGCCCTGCTGGCCGTCATCCAGCGGCGTGCCGTCGTTCGGGTTGACGATCTCCGGGTAGAAATGATCTTCCCAGATGGTTGGGCCGTCGGCGGTTTCGATACATTCCATCGCCACGCCAGGCCCCATCACCTCGGAGAGGCCATAAATATCCAGCGCCGTAATGCCTAAGCGTTTTTCGATTTCGCGACGCATGGCCTGCGTCCACGGCTCCGCGCCGAAAACGCCAACGCGCAGGGAGCAGGTGCTGGCGTCGCCGCCCATCTGGCGCTCCAGCTCCTCAATCAGGTTGAGACAGTAGGATGGCGTCACCATGATCATGTCCGGCTGGAAATCACGGATCAGCTGCGCCTGTTTCTCTGTCTGGCCGCCGGACATCGGGATCACCGTCGCCCCCAAACGCTCGGCACCGTAGTGCGCGCCCAGCCCGCCGGTAAACAGGCCATAGCCATAGGCCACGTGAATTTTGTCCTTCGCGCTGCCGCCCGCCGCGCGCAGGGAGCGGGCCACCAGGTTGGCCCAGTTGTCGATGTCACCCTGCGTGTAGCCGACAACGGTCGGTTTGCCGGTGGTGCCGGATGAAGCGTGAATACGCACCACCTGCTCCATCGGCACGGCAAAGGTATCAAACGGGTAGTTATCCCGCAGGTCCTGCTTGGTGGTGCACGGGAACTTACGGATATCCGCCAGCTCGTTGAAATCATCAGGGTGAACGCCCGCGGCGTCAAACTTGCGTTTGTACATCGGCACGTTGTTATAGGCGTGGTGCAGCGTCCATTTCAGACGCGCGGTCTGCAGCGCCTGCAGTTCGTCAAGGGAGGCCGTTTCAATCGGATCAAGCTTTGTTGTATTTGTCATTGTAGGGTACTCACATTGTTTTTATGCTCAAACACGCTCAAGGATCATGGCTATGCCCTGACCCACACCGATGCACATCGTACAAAGCGCGTAGCGCCCGCCGCGTCGGTGCAGTTCATTACTCGCGGCCAGCGCCAGTCTGGCGCCGCTCATCCCCAGCGGGTGACCAATCGCAATCGCGCCGCCGTTCGGGTTGACGTGCGCGGCATCATCCGGCAATCCCAACTGACGCAGCACGCCCAGCGCCTGCGCGGCGAAAGCTTCGTTGAGCTCGATCACGTCCATCTCGTTAATGCTGAGTCCGGCGCGCTCCAGCACCTTGCGCGTGGCCGGTACCGGGCCGAGTCCCATCAGACGTGGCTCCACGCCTGCCGTCGCCATCGCCACGATCCGCGTGCGCGGGACCAGCCCCTGCGCCAGCGCCATCTGCTCGCTGGCGACGATCAGCGCCGCTGCGCCGTCGTTGACCCCGGAGGCATTTCCCGCCGTGACCACCCCGTTCCTGCGGAACGGCGTTTTTAGCCCGGCAAGCTGCTCAAGCGTGGTGTCCGCGCGGGGATGTTCATCCTCGCTGAACTCGTTGACCGCCCCTTTTTTCCCCGGCACCTGCACCGACACAATCTCCTGCGCCAGAATGCCATTCTGCTGCGCCTGCGCGGTACGCTGCTGGCTGCGCAGCGCGAACGCGTCCTGATCGGCACGGCTGATATTTAACAATTCAGCTACATTCTCTGCCGTTTCCGGCATGCTGTCAGTTCCGAATTGCTGATGCATGAGCGGATTCACAAATCGCCAGCCGATGGTGGTATCAAAGATCTCCGCCTGTCGCTGGAACGCGGCGGTGGCTTTGCCCATCACAAACGGCGCGCGGGACATGGACTCCACGCCGCCCGCAATCAGCAGGTCGCCGTCGCCCGCCTTAATGGCGCGTGCGGCAAAACCAATCGCGTCCAGCCCCGACCCGCACAGGCGGTTAATGGTGGTTCCGGACACCGTCTGCGGCAGCCCGGCCAGCAGCGACGACATACGCGCCACGTTGCGATTATCTTCACCCGCCTGGTTCGCGCAGCCGAAGATCACGTCGTCAATCCGCTCCAGATCGAGCTGCGGATAGCGTGCCAGTAGCGCGCGCAGCGGCACAGCGCCGAGATCGTCAGTCCGAACGGCGGAAAGCGCCCCGCCGTAGCGCCCCACCGGGGTTCGAACGCCATCACAAATAAATGCGTCACGCATCAGGCCTCTCCTGTCACATTGCCGCCGATGCGGTGAGATTTTCCGCGAAAAAGGGCGACGGTTTTCTGTTGCTGGTTCTGAATTTCAATGTCGTACACGCCGGTCAGCCTGCCCTGATGCTTGACCCGCGCGGTGGCGGTAAGCGTGTCCCCGGCAAAGCCCGGACGCAGAAAGTCAATCGAACAGCCGGAGGCCACCGCCGCCAGCCCCTGACTGTTGCAGGCGTAGGCAAAGGCGGTGTCTGCCAGCGAAAACAGCTGTCCGCCGTGGCAGGTTTGGTGGCCGTTGAGCATCTGCGGGGTGATGGTCATGGACACCACCGCGTAGCCGTCGCCCATATCGACAATGTCCATCCCCATCGCCTGCGCGCAGGCGTCCCGTTCGTACATGGCGCGGGCGTTGTGCCAGGCGTTATGACTCATAGCTACTCTCCAGAAGCGCGCGCTGGCGCAGCAGGGAACAGGGGCGATAGCGTTCTTCGCCGTAATGACGCTGCAGGTTCTCCAGCAGCGTCAGCAGGCGCTGCCAGCCCAGGCGCTCGCCCCAGGCGATCGGCCCGCTCGGGTAATTCACGCCCAGGCGCATGGCGGTATCGATGTCCTTCTCGCTGGCGACCCCTTTTTGCAGAGCATCCAGCGCTTCGTTGGCAATCATCGCCACCGTGCGCCAGACCAGCAGGCCGGGATAATCGGCAATCTGCACCACCCGAAGCCCCTGCTGCTGCAGGAAGCGGATGGCCTTTTGCGTCGCCGTATGCGGGTTGCTGGCGGCTGCGGCGATGACCGCGACGTCGCGCTCGATGCGGTCCACCACCACCACCGGGCCGTTAAGCCGCAGCGCCAGGGCCTGCGCGGTTTCGCCCTGCGTTTCAATCAGGTACACATCATCAATTTCCGTGACACCGTCACGTCTTTTTTCCACGCGCATCGGGCTGTAGCTGTCGTTCACGGTATCAGCCCAGCGCACCCCGGGCCTGTCGCCCTGCCAGTCATAAACGCCCTTCCCGCTTTTTTTGCCCAGCCTGCCAGCCAGCACCAGCTCCTGCTGCACCAGCGAGGGCAGAAAACGACGCTCCTGCCAGAAGGCGTTAAATACCGAGCAGGTCACCGCGAAGTTAACGTCCTGACCAATCATGTCGGTCAGCTCCAGCGGCCCCATCGGGAAGCCGCCGCCTTCGCGCAGGGCGGCGTCAATCACTTCCGGCGCGGCCACCTGCTCTTCCAGCGCGCGCCAGGCCTCGGAATAGAACGGACGCGCGACGCGGTTGACAATGAACCCCGGCGTTGACTGGCAGCGCACGGGCTGCTTGCCCCAGTTCAGCGCCAGCTCGCACAGCGCGTCGGCCACTTCCGGGGAGGTCGCCAGCCCGCTGACCACCTCCACCAGCTTCATGACCGGCGCCGGGTTGAAGAAGTGCAGCCCGGCGACGCGCTCCGGATGGTGGATATCCGCAGCAATCGCCGTGACGGAGATCGAAGAGGTATTGCTTGTCAGCACCGTCTGCGGCGGGCAGATTTCCGCCAGCTGCGAAAACAGCGCCTTTTTAACCTCCAGCCGTTCCGAGGCCGCTTCAATCACCAGTTCGGCCGCGGAGAGCGCGTCGATATCCGTGACGGGAAGCAGCCTGGCGAGGATCTGGCTCCCGGCATCGGCGGAGAGTTTTCCGCGCGTCACCCGGGAGGCCAGACGCTGGCGGATCCCCTCGATAGCGCGGGATATCGCATCGCTGGAGATGTCGTAGAGCAGCACCTGATGCCCGTGGCTGGCTGCCACTTCTGCAATCCCCGCGCCCATCGTGCCGCTGCCAATCACGGCGACAGTCCGTATGTTGAGCATTTTATTTCCCCGTAAAGTTAGGCGCGCGCTTCGCGAGGAAAGCGCTGACGCCCTCGCGGTAGTCGTCGCTGCGACCGGCCAGACGCTGATAGTCGCGCTCCAGGTCAAGCTGCGCGTCGAGGGTGTTGGTTTCCGCAGCATTGATCGCCTGCTTGATCAGGCCCAGGCCGAAGGTCGGCTGCGAGGCAAAGTGCAGCGCCATCTGCTGCGCCGTGGCGGAGAGCTGGTCGTCGTCCACCACCTGCCAGATCATCCCCCACGCCTGCGCCTGCTCGGCGCTGAGTTTGTCCCCGAGCAGCGCCAGCCCCATGGCGCGGGCGCGTCCGGCCACGCGCGGCAGCAGCCACGTGCCGCCGCAGTCCGGCACCAGGCCGAGCTTGCTGAAGGCCATCACGAAGTTGGCCGACCGGGCGGCAATCACCATGTCACAGCCGAGCGCCAGCGTAGCTCCCGCGCCAGCCGCCACCCCGTTAACCGCGCAGATGACCGGCTTCGGCAGCTTTGCCAGGCGGCGCACCAGCGGGTTGTAGAAGGTTTCGACAGACATTCCCAGATCCGGCGCCGGGCCGTTGGGGTCGACGTTACGGTCGTTCAGATCCTGACCGGCGCAGAACCCGCGTCCTGCCCCGGTGATCAGCAGGCAGCGGATGGCGTCATCGCGCTCGGCCTGCTTCAGGCACTCGGCAAGCTGCTGGTGCATCACGTCGTTAAAGCTGTTCAGACGCTCCGGACGGTTCAGCGTAATGGTCATTACGCCCTGTTCTACGTGACTGAGAATAAATTCCACAATTAGCGTCCTTTAAAGTCGGGGGTGCGTTTTTGTAAGAAGGCGTCGATACCTTCCCGGCGGTCTTCGGTGGCGGAAAGCAGCGTAAACAGCTGGCGCTCCTGGGCCAGACCGGCCTGTAGCGGCACCTCCTGCGACTGGCGCAGCGCCTGCTTCGCCGCCTGCAGCGCCAGCGGAGAGTGGCGCGCCATCAGCGCCGCCTGCTTCAGGGCGTACTCCAGTGTCAGAGACGCCGGGAAGAGATCGCTCACCAGCCCGGCGCCCAGCGCCTGCTCTGCGGTAATGCTCTCGCCGGTCAGCACCATTTTGCTGGCCAGGGATTTACCGACGCTGCGGATCAGTCGCTGGGTGCCACCCGCGCCGGGCATGATGCCCAGCGTGATTTCCGGCAGGCCGAAACGGGCGTTATCGCCAGCAATGATCACGTCGCACAGCAGCGCCAGCTCGCAGCCTGCGCCCAGCGCGAAGCCGTTCACGGCGGCAATCAGCGGTTTGTTAAACGCGTTAATGCGCGCCCACAGCTGCGGACGGATATCGTTCAGTGTGGCGGGCAGGTCTTTCTCCGCCATTTCGTTGAGATCGGCCCCGGCGGCAAAGCAGCGCTCGCTGCCGTAAATCACGCAGACGGCGATGTCGGCATCCACGGCGGCAGCCTCAAGCTGTTCCGCAAGCTGCGCCAGCAGCGCATTGTTAAGGGCGTTGCGCGCCGACGGACGGTTCAGCGTCAACTGCAGCACGCGGCCATGACGGGTAACAATCAGCTCGCTCATGCCATCCCCTTCGCGTCAAAGTCGACAATCACGTCGGCGGTTAACGGCAGCGACTGACAGCTCAGTACGTACCCGGCGGCCAGCTCGTCCGGCTCCAGGCTGTAGTTGGTTGCCATGTCCACCTTGCCGCGCAGCACTTTGCATTTGCAGGTGGCGCACACGCCGCCCTTGCAGGCATACGGCAGATCCGCTCCCTGACGCAGGGCAGCATCAAGAATGCTTTCGTCGTCCGCCGTCAGGGTGATTTCACGGTCGCGCCCGTCCTGGCGCACGGTCACTTTTTGACCTTCCGCCTGCACGTGCACCGCGCGCTTAACGGTGATTCCGGAGGTGTTAAAGCGCTCAAGGTGAATGGATTTTTCCGGCATCCCCAGCGCTTTCAGCGTCGCTTCGGCGTCGTCCATCATCGCCGACGGGCCGCAGATAAAGGCCTCGTCATACTGGCGGAAGTTGATCAGGGTTTTCGCCAGCGCCTGCAGCTTTTCCCCGTCGATGCGGCCAAAGAGCAGGTCGCTGTCCAGCCGCTCCTGGCTGAAGATGGAGACCAGCTGCAGCCGCTGCGGGTATTTGTCCTTCAGGTCCGCCAGCGCCTGGCGGAACATCATGCTCTGGCTGCTGCGGTTGCCGTAGATCAGGGTGAAATGGCTGTTGGATTCGGTCGAAAGCGTGGCGGAGATAATCGCCAGCATCGGGGTGATCCCGGAGCCTGCGGCAATTGCCAGGTAGTGGCCTTCACGTTCAGGCTGCGGCTGGTAGCCAAACTGCCCTTGAGGAACCATCACCTCCAGCGCCATGCCCGCTTTGATCTCATCCCGGGCATAGCGGGAAAAGCGCCCACCGTCGATGGCTTTGACCGCCACGCTGATCTCACCCGGCGCGGTGCTGCGGCAGATGGAGTAGCAGCGGCGCAGCTCGTCTTCGCCCAGCGTCGTTTTCAGGGTCAGGTGCTGACCGGGGCGGAAGCGGTAGGCCTCCTGCAGCGCCTGCGGCACCGCGAAGGTGATGGTTACCGCGTCGCGGGTTTCGGGTTCCACTTTTGCCACTGTTAATGAATGAAACGTTGTCATGGCAGCCTCAAATACATTTGAAATAGTCGAAGGGTTCGCGGCAGGTATTGCAGCGGTAGAGCGCTTTGCAGGCCGTCGAGCCAAATTCACTGATAAGGGAGGTGTCGGTGCTGGCGCAGCGCGGGCAGCTCACCTCTGCCGGGGCGTGCGCGTGGCAGCTATGCCCCACCGGTGGGCTGATGCCATACGCCCGCAGGCGCTCGCGCGCGTCGGCGGTCATCCAGTCGGTGGTCCAGGCAGGTTCAAGCTGGAGCACGATGTGCACGGGAGTGAAACCATGCGCGGTCATCGCCTCGCGGATCGCCCCCAGCAGGTGTTCCGTTGCCGGGCAGCCCGAGTAGGTTGGCGTGAAGCCAATCACCCAGCCTTCCCCCTGCGCCTTCACGCTGCGCACCATGCCTAAATCGGTGATGGTTAACACCGGCACTTCCGGATCGGGGATCTGGCTTAACAGCGCCCAGATCTGCGGAATTTGCGCAGGCGCGATGTCGACGAGGCGTTGCATAGCGTTCTCCTTTACCACTGCTGACCGGGATACGCGCGCTGGAGATACTGCATTTCCGCCAGCATCGGACCCAGATGTTCGGTATGAAGCCCCTTCTTGCCCCCGGTGCGGTACGCCACCTCTGCGGGAACCTGCAGACAGGCTTCTTTCAGACCAGCAAACACTTCGCTTTCCCACGGCTGGCGCAGGGTTCGCGGATCCACCGCCACGCCGGCGTCAATCAGATCAAGCTCGACCTCATCGGCGTCAAACAGCTCCGCCGTAAACCGCCACAGGCTGTCGATGGCCTGCTGCATTTTTTGCGCGGAGGTTTCGGTCCCGTCGCCCAGCCGCACCAGCCAGCCGCGGCTGAAGCGCAGGTGGTAGCGCGCCTCTTTAATGGCTTTGGCGGCGATGGCAGCAAGCTGGCCGTCGCTGCTCTGAGTCAGGCGTTCGTACAGCGCCACGTTCCAGGCGTCCATCAGGTACTGGCGGGCAATCGTGTCGGCGAAGCTGCCGTTCGGCTGCTCCACCAGCAGGACGTTGCGGAACTGGCGCTCGTCGCGGCCAAACGCCAGCGTGTCTTCATCGCCCTGGCCTTCTAATTCCGCGGCATAGGTCAGGAAATTGCGCGCCTGCCCCAGCAGATCGAGGCCGATATTGGCGAGCGCGAGGTCGATTTCCAGCTCCGGCGCGTGGCCGCACCAGGCGCCGAGACGCTGGGAGAGCACCAGACCGTTGTCGCCCAGACGCAGGGCATAGGCAGTCACTGAGTTCATTCTTTGCCTCACATATGCTCGATGCCGTCAGGGATGGTGTAGAACGTCGGATGGCGGTAAACCTTGCTTTCCGCCGGGTCGAAGAACTCGCCGCTCTCTTCTGGCTGGGAGGCCACAATTTCACTCGCCTTCACCAC
The DNA here is from genome assembly GCF_014895885.1 of Enterobacter cloacae complex sp. P17RS. Lineage (NCBI taxonomy): Bacteria > Pseudomonadati > Pseudomonadota > Gammaproteobacteria > Enterobacterales > Enterobacteriaceae > Enterobacter > Enterobacter cloacae complex sp. P17RS. The sequence goes on along the minus strand of NZ_JADBQK010000007.1, from coordinate 204,328 downwards.
CCAGATAGAACAGCCTTCGCTGCGGCGGGTGTAGGCATCACGGGCATTTTCCAGCGCCATGCGATCGTCGGCGGCATGCAGGCTGCCCACGTGACGGTGGGATAACCCTTGTTTGCTGCGTACGAACACTTCGTACAGCGGCCAGTAGACATTGCTCATGGTTATTTCCTCTTATGCGGCCTGACGGGTACGTTGTTTTTCGGCGTGCGCCAGCGCGGCTTCCCGCACCCACGCCCCGTCGTCCCAGGCTTTGCGTTTCGCGGCCAGACGTTCGTGGTTACAGATGCCACGCCCGTTAATGACCTCGTCAAACTCCTGCCAGTCGATCTCGCCGAAGCGGTAGTGTCCGCTCTCTTCATCGAAACGCAGGTCCGGATCCGGCACCGTCATGCCGAGCATCTCCACCTGCGGAACCGTGTTGTCGACAAAGCGCTGGCGCAGCTCGTCGTTGCCAAAGCGTTTGATTTTCCAGGCCAGGCTGCGGGCGCTGTTCGGCGAGTTGTCGTCGTTCGGCCCGAACATCATCAGCGCCGGCCACCAGAAGCGGTTGATGGCGTCCTGCAGCATCTGACGCTGGGCCTCACTGCCCTGCGCCAGCGCCATGCAGGCTTCAAAACCCTGACGCTGGTGGAAGCTCTCTTCTTTACAGATTTTCACCATCGCCCGTGCATACGGGCCGTAGGAGGTTCGGCACAGCGCCACCTGGTTGACGATGGCCGCGCCGTCCACCAGCCAGCCGATCACGCCGATATCGGCCCAGCTCAGGGTCGGATAGTTGAAGATGGAGGAGTATTTCATCTTGCCGTCGAGCATCTTCTGGTAGATGTCTTCCCGCGCGCAGCCCAGCGTTTCCGCCGCGCTGTAGAGGTAAAGCCCGTGTCCAGCTTCGTCCTGCACTTTCGCCAGCAGGATCGCTTTTCGGCGCAGCGTCGGCGCGCGGGCTATCCAGTTCCCTTCCGGGAGCATGCCGACAATTTCGGAGTGCGCGTGCTGACCAATCTGGCGGATCAGCGTTTTACGGTAGGCTTCCGGCATCCAGTCCTGAGGCTCAATCGCCGTCTCCTGCGCTATGCGCTGCTCAAACCGTTGTTCTTGCGTCACGTCATCACCTTTATGATTCGTTAGTTTGCAAATTAAAGAAAAATGTTGAATCACTTTGTTTTTAAAAGTTACACAAAGGTTAAATATAACCCCAAGAATTGTTTCCCGGTTTTGTGATGCTGCTCGCAAGGCTTTTACGCCAGGCCTTTTGCAAAGCGCCCTTACGCGACGCGATTCGTCCAGCCAGATCACAACGTTAACAATTCATTAAAAACACAGCTTGATTTTTATGATTCACGATCAAACTATTAATAGTGAAATCACGAAACATTTGGAGATAAGCGATGCAGCAGTTAGCCAGCTTCTTGTCCGGTACCTGGCAGTCTGGCCGGGGCCGCGAACGCGCGATTCATCACGCCATCAGCGGCGAAGCACTCTGGGAAGTGACCAGCGAAGGGCTGGACATGGCGGCCGCCCGTCGCTATGCCATTGAGCATGGGGGCGAGGCATTGCGCGCCATGACCTTTATTGAACGTGCCGCCATGCTGAAAGCGGTGGCGAAACACCTGCTCGGCGAAAAAGAGGCGTTTTATGCCCTGTCCGCCCAGACGGGCGCGACGAAGGCGGACAGCTGGGTCGATATTGAAGGCGGCATCGGCACCCTCTTCACATACGCCAGCCTGGGCAGCCGCGAGCTGCCGGACGACACGCTGTGGCCGGAAGATGAGCTCATCCCCCTGTCGAAAGAAGGCGGCTTTGCGGCACGCCACGTTCTGACCTCGAAATCCGGCGTGGCGGTACACATCAACGCCTTCAACTTCCCCTGCTGGGGAATGCTGGAAAAACTCGCGCCGACCTGGCTTGCCGGGATGCCCGCCATCATCAAGCCCGCCACCGCTACCGCGCAGGTGACGCAGGCGATGGTCAAATCCATCGTGGACAGCGGACTGGTGCCGGACGGCGCCATCAGCCTGATTTGCGGCGGCGCGGGCGATCTGCTCGACCAGCTCGACAGCCAGGACGTGGTGACCTTTACCGGCTCCTCCAGCACCGGGCAAAGCCTGCGCGTGCACCCGAATATTGTGGCGAATTCGATTCCGTTCACCATGGAAGCCGACTCCCTGAACTGCTGCGTGTTAGGTGAAGACGTCACGCCGGAGCAGCCGGAGTTTGCCCTGTTCATTCGGGAGGTGGTCCGCGAAATGACCGCCAAGGCCGGGCAGAAATGTACCGCCATTCGCCGGATTATCGTCCCGCAAAGCCAGGTTGATGCCGTCAGCCAGGCGCTGATTGCCCGTCTGGAAAAGGTGGTGATGGGCGACCCGGCGCAGGAAGGGGTGAAGATGGGGGCGCTGGTCAACGCTGAACAGCGCGCAGACGTGCAGGAGAAAGTGGATCGGCTGGTCGCCGCAGGCTGCCAGATCCGTCTGGGCGGCAAAGCGGATCTGCAGGCCGCGGGGGCGTTCTTCCCGCCGACCCTGCTGTTCTGCCCGCAGCCGGATGAAACCCCGGCGGTGCACGATACCGAAGCCTTCGGCCCGGTCGCCACGCTGATGCCGTATCGCAGTGCAGAGCACGCCATGCAGCTTGCCCGCGCGGGCGGCGGCAGCCTGGCGGGGACGCTTGTCACCGCAGACCTGAACATTGCCCGCCAGTTTATTGCCGGCGCGGCACGCGCCCACGGGCGAATTCAGATCCTTAACGAAGAATCATCAAAAGAATCTACCGGCCACGGCTCCCCGCTTCCTCAGCTAATGCACGGCGGCCCTGGCCGCGCGGGCGGCGGCGAAGAGCTGGGCGGCCTGCGCGCGGTGAAGCACTACCTGCAGCGCACCGCGATTCAAGGCAGCCCGACGATGCTGGCCGCCATCGGCAAGCAGTGGGTGCGTGGCGCAGCGGTGCAGGAAGATCGCGTCCATCCGTTCCGTAAATACTTTGAGGAACTGCAGCCGGGCGACAGCCTGCTGACGCCGCGCCGCACGCTGACGGAGGCGGACATCGTCAATTTTGCCTGCCTGAGCGGGGATCACTTTTATGCCCATATGGATAAGATCGGAGCGGCAGAGTCGATCTTTGGCGAGCGCGTGGTTCACGGCTACTTCCTGATCTCCGCCGCGGCGGGACTGTTCGTTGATGCAGGCGTCGGGCCGGTGATTGCCAACTACGGCATGGAAAACCTGCGCTTTATCGAGCCGGTCAAGCCGGGCGACACCATCCAGGTGCGTCTGACCTGCAAGCGCAAAACGCTGAAGAAACAGCGTACCGCCGAGGAAAAACCGACCGGCGTGGTGGAATGGGCGGTAGAGATTTTCAACCAGCACCAGCAGGCCGTGGCGCTCTACTCCATTCTGACGCTGGTGGCGCGCCAGCGTGGTGATTTCAGCTAACGTTCTCCCTCATCCTGACCCTCTCCCCAACGGGGAGAGGAGATTGCTCTGCACGACCTGTGATTTATCTCAGCGCCTTTTTTAACCTGGCAAGACCAACAAATAACCTGGCAGATGCAGGCAAACGCTTTTCTCAGGCGCCTGTCAGGATAAGGCTGTCACAACACAATAAACCCTAAAAACACAACAAGATGAGGTCTACGATGGGAAGCAATTCTTCTTTTTCTGCCCGTAGAACGGCGCTTGCTATGGCCGTTGCGCTCTGTTGCGCCTGGCAATCCCCTGCTTTCGCCCACGGCAGCGAGGCGCATATGGTCCCGATGGACAAAACACTGCAGGATTTTGGCGCGGACGTTCAGTGGGATGATTACGCACAGATGTTCACCATTGCGAAAGACGGCGCCTTCGTGAAGGTCAAACCGGGCGCAAAGACGGCCATCGTCAACGGTCACCCCCTCAAGCTTGAAGTGCCGGTAGTGATGAAGGACAAAAAAGCCTTTATCTCAGAGACCTTCATCAACGATGTTTTCCAGTCTGGTCTTGACCAGACCTTCCAGGTTGAAAAACGTCCTCACCCGCTAAACGCGCTGACGGCGGACGAAATTAAGCAGGCTGTCGGGGTTGTGAAAGCCTCTGCGGATTTTAAACCCAATACCCGCTTTACCCAGATCGCCCTTGCGCAACCAGAGAAAGCCAAAGTGTGGGACTTTGTGCTCAACGGTACGGCAGTGGACGCCCCTCGCCAGGCGAAGATCGTCATGCTCGACGGCAAGCACGTTATCGAAAGCGTAGTGGACCTGAAGGATAATAAAATCCTGCGCTGGGAGCCGGTGAAGGACGCGCACGGCATGGTGCTGCTGGATGATTTCACCGCGGTTCAGCAGATCATTAACGAGAGCCCGGAGTTTGCCGAGGTGCTTAAAAAACACGGCATCACCGACCCGAAAAAAGTGATCACCACGCCGCTTACCGTCGGCTACTTCGACGGTAAAGACGGCCTGAAGCAGGAAGACCGCCTGCTTAAGGTGGTGAGCTATCTGGACGTCGGCGACGGCAACTACTGGGCGCACCCGATCGAGAACCTCGTGGCCGTGGTCGATCTTGAGCAGAAAAAAATCCAGAAGATTGAAGAAGGTGCCGTTGTGCCGGTTCCGATGACTCCGCGCCCCTATGACGGCCGCGACCGTGTCGAGACGCCGAAAAAGCCGCTCGACATCATTGAGCCGGAAGGCAAGAACTACACCATTACCGGCGACATGGTGCACTGGCAGAACTGGGATTTCCACCTGAGCCTGGATTCCCGCGTCGGCCCGATGATTTCGACCGTCACTTACAACGACAACGGGAAAAAGCGTCAGGTGATGTATCAGGGATCGCTCGGCGGCATGATTGTCCCGTACGGCGATCCGGACGTGGGCTGGTACTTCAAGGCCTATCTCGACTCCGGCGACTACGGCATGGGCACCCTGACCTCGCCGCTGGTGCGCGGTAAAGACGTGCCGTCCAACGCCGTGATGCTCAACGAAACCATCCCAGACTACACCGGCACGCCGATGGAGATCCCGCGCGCGATCGCCATTTTCGAACGCTACGCGGGGCCAGAATATAAACATCAGGAGATGGGCAAGCCGAACGTCAGCGCCGAACGCCGCGAGCTGGTGGTGCGCTGGGTGAGTACCGTGGGCAACTACGATTACATCTTCGACTGGGTGTTCCACGAAAACGGCACCATCGGCATTGACGCCGGTGCGACGGGTATCGAAGCGGTGAAAGGCGTGCAGGCGAAAACCATGCATGACGCCACCGCCAAAGACGACACAAAGTACGGCACGCTGATCGATCATAATATCGTGGGCACCACGCACCAGCACATCTATAACTTCCGTCTTGATATGGACGTGGACGGCATCAACAACAAGCTGGTGGCGATGGACCCGGAAGTGAAGCCGAATACAGCCGGCGGCCCGCGCACCAGCACCATGCAGGTGAACCAGTATGACATTGATACCGAACAGCAGGCGGCGCAGAAGTTTGACCCGGGCACCATCCGACTGCTGAGCAACACCAGCAAGGAGAACCGCATGGGCAACCCGGTCTCGTACCAGATTATCCCTTACGCGGGCGGTACCCATCCGGTGGCGACCGGCGCGAAATTTGCCCCGGACGAGTGGATCTACCATCGTCTGAGCTTTATGGATAAACAGCTGTGGGTGACGCGTTACCACCCGGACGAGCTGTATCCGGAAGGGAAATTCCCTAACCGCTCCATCCACGACACGGGCCTCGGACAATACAGCAAGGATAACGAATCGCTGAACAACCAGGATGACGTGGTGTGGATGACCACCGGCACCACCCACGTCGCACGCGCGGAAGAGTGGCCGATCATGCCGACGGAATGGGTGCATACCCTGCTTAAACCGTGGAACTTCTTCGACGAGACGCCAACGCTCGGGAAGAAAAAAGACGAAAAATAACCATCCGCCGGGCAATTGCCCGGTTTTTTTTGCCCTGGCGTTTGAGGATCGTCCTGGCTTGCTTATAGTTACTGATATCTCACCTGCATGATTTTTCCCCCGGACGGGAAAGGGCTTTATGGAAAAAAGAAAAAAACCGACGCTGGAACGGGCAACCTGGCCGACGCGCCACGCCATGGTTATGCACGGGCTGGCGATGAACCTGCCCTGGCTGGCTTTCGTCAACATCAGCTTCGCCGTGATGATTCTGCTGCGCCATGTTCTGCTTAACGCCAGCGATCCCCTTTATCCCCACTTGCCGCATATGATGAAAATGGTCGACGCATCGATGCTCGGCATTATTATCCTCTCGGCTGCACTGATCCTTATGGGCTGGCGGCGCATCGCCGGTATCAGCGTAGTGCTGTGTATCTGTAGCGCTATCTGGTCGATATCATGCTTCTGGTTTATCACCGATTTACTGCTGCCCCACGTCTGGCCGCTGTGCGTTATTTTATTACTCGCTGGGTTAACGGCCCTCTACTTTTACCCTGTGGGGTTGCTCGCCTTCGTGCTCCCGCTCTGGATAACCCTGCCGATTGCAAGCTGGGTACTGAATGATGGCCTTAATCTTCACTTCGTTATCATCTGGAGCGTCTTTTCGCTGATCCTGATCTGCGGGCGATTCATCCTCTTAAGCTGGTTTGACGAGGCCTGGCGACGTAACCAGCAAAACCAGCTGCTGATCTCACGACTGGATGCGCTGGCGCATCAGGATCCGTTAACCACAACCGCCAACCGCCGGAAGATGGAAGTGGTGCTGGAGAACGCGGTTGAGCAGAAGAAACCGTTCTCGCTGATTATGCTGGATATTGACTATTTCAAACGCTACAACGACACCTACGGTCACCAGGCGGGTGACGACTGTCTGACGCGCGTGGCGCGGGTATTGAAGCAGTCAGTGCGAACGCCCGACGATGTGGTGTCACGCTACGGCGGCGAGGAGTTTGTGGTGATCCTGTTTAACTGCCCGGAAAATATCGCGGAAAAAGTTGCGGTACGCATTCAGGACGGCCTGCGCGCGGAGTCGATACCGCACAGCGCGTCATCCGTCAGCGATCGTGTCACCGTGAGTATGGGGATTGCGGGCATGGTCGAGGGGCTTGCGGGTACCGAGATTATTGCCCGCGCCGATGCGGCGCTGTACCGGGCGAAAGAGGCCGGGCGGGATCGGTGGTCGCTGTAAATAAAGCCGGGTGGCGGCTACGCCTTACCCGGCTTGTTTTTTAATACCGCACGCAAACCGACTTGGTTTCGCACCAGCCGTCCAGCCAGTCCGGGCCAAAATCACGTCCTGTACCGGACTGCTTCATCCCACCGAACGGCAGGTTGGCGTCAATCAGCGTATGGCTGTTCACCCACACGGTGCCCGCCTGCAGCCGATCGGTGTACTCCAGCGCCTTGCTGATATTCTGCGTCCAGACGCTGGCCGTCAGGCCATATTCGGTGTCGTTTGCCAGCTGGAGCGCCTCTTCTCCGTCGGATACCCGCACCAGGTTGACCACCGGACCAAACACCTCTTCTCGGGTTAATCGCAGCGCGGCATCCGGGTTCACCACCAGCGTAGGCGACACGTAATAGCCTTTGCCCTCCGGACCGCGGTTACCGACGATCAGCTCCGCATTGCGCGACGTCGCCTCGTCGAGGAATGTCTGCACCTTATCGCAGTGGGCGCGCGACACCAGCGGGTTGATAAACGCCTCCGGCGACATGCCCGGCCCGACGCTCAGGGATTTCACCGCCTGTTCGAACCCGCTCACCAGCGTGTCAAACAGCGGCGCTTCAATGTAGATGCGCGAGCTCGCCGCGCACACCTGCCCCTGGTTCAGGAAGCTGCCGGTCATTAATCCTTCTATCACCCATGCGGGCTCCGCATCCTTGAGTACAATTGCCGGGTTTTTCCCGCCCAGCTCCAGGGTCACCCCGGTTAGCGTGTCCGCCGCCGCGCGGGCAATCTGCTTACCCGTCGCCGTTGAGCCGGTGAAGCTCACCTTTGCAATATGCGGGTGTGAGGTCAGCGCCGCGCCACACACCGCGCCGCTGCCGGTTACTACGTTGAACACCCCGTCCGGGATGCCCGCTTCGCTGGCCAGCTCCGCCACGCGCAGCATGGTCAGCGGCGTGGTTTCAGACGGCTTAATGACGATAGAGCAGCCCGCGGCCAGCGCTGGCATCACTTTCCACATCCCGATCATCAGCGGGAAGTTCCAGGGCACAATCCCGGCCACCACACCAACCGGCTCCTTACGCGTCCACGCCTGGTAGCGCGCCCCCTGCGGCAGCGGGATGGAAAGATCGAGGGTTTTGCCCGCAATTTTGGTGGTCAGCCCGGCGGTATAGCGCATCCAGTTGAGGGTGCAGCCCACTTCAAAAGCCCGGGAGATGTTAATTGATTTGCCCTGCTCCAGCGTTTCAAGCTGAGCCAGCTCCTCGCCGTGCTGTTCGACCAGATCGGCGAAATGGAGCAGGATCCGCTCGCGCTCCGCCGGTAATTTTCCGGCCCAGGTGCGGGCCACAAAGGCGTGCCAGCCGGACATAACGGCACGGTCAACGTCATCGACGCTGGCATCGGCAGTTGAGGCAATCACCTCGCCCGTGGCCGGATTGTAGACATTCAGCCGCTTTTCACTGTCCGACGCGGCCTGACGCCCTTCAATCCACAGGCCGTGGTGTCGGTCTAAAAACTGCTGCACGGCAGGCAGAACAGCCACCTGTGATTCAGACATAGGATACTCCTTCGTTATTCTTCGCAGGGTGTTCATCCAGTCTATGTGGGGTTTTGCATTCTCGCTTTTGTCTCTGTGACATTCGCTTTGCCACCTGTGACAGGTGCCGCAAATCGCGATAATCGCCGCTTATATCGCTGTTACCGGTGAGTGTTCTTTCCTATAGTCAGCCTCATAGCTCTGACAAAATGCAACACAAATGCAACAATGCGAAAACGTTGACGGTGCAGCGAGAGAAACGATGGCGTGTGCAAGCGAGCAGGAACAGTATCAGCAGTGGCTGGCGCAGATTAACCAGATTTGCGGGCGTTTTAACGCCCAGCCCACCGAAGGCAAATTCTTCGGCGAACTGGAGACCAGCTACGCGCGCAGCCTGAAGCTCAGTACCGTCACCGCCGGCGGCGTCAACCTGTTCCGCTCCCGACGGGAGATCGCACAGAGTAATGATGCCTGGTTCTACACCGTCTTCCAGCTTGAAGGCAGTGCGGAAATTGAGCAGGACGAGCGTCGCGCGGTGCTCAGAACCGGGGATATCACGCTGATTGACGCCTCTCGTCCCTGCTCGATCAACTGGCAGGAAAAGTCCCGCCAGATTTCGCTGCTGGTTCCCCGTCAGATTATCGAGCAGCAGTGCCGCTTTCAGGAAATAAGCTGCGCGCTCGCCCTTTCCCGCACCTTACCCACGGTACAGCTGAGCCATCGCCTGCTGATGGAGAGTATGAACAACCCCGACCTGAGTGACCGGGAGAGTGAAGCGGCGCTTGAGGCGATGGTCTGCCTGCTGCGCCCCGCGTTCCAGCAGCGCGACGTGATTCAGCCGCGCAAGGAGCGCCAGTTCCAGCACGTTGTGGCGCTGATTGACAACCATATTCAGTCTGAATCGCTGCGTCCGGAATGGATTGCCGCCGAGAGCGGAATGTCCGTGCGCAGCCTCTACCGCATGTTTGCCGAGAAGGGGCTGGTGGTGGCGCAGTACATTAAAAACCGTCGTCTGGATCTCTGCGCGCAGGAATTGCAGTCAACCGGCGACGATGAAAAGCTGGCGGGCATTGGCTACAGCTGGGGATTCACCGACCATAGCCACTTTTCAACGGCCTTTAAGCAGCGTTTTGGCGTCTCGCCGGGTGAATACCGCAAGCGCTACCGCTAGCTATTTTTTGAGCCACTTACCGTTAATGCCCTTCACGTACTCGCCCGGCTGCGCGCGGGCCACCAGCTTTTGCCCCGCCATTTTCGCCACTTCATCAACCGGCAAATTATTGCTGTCGGCCAGCTTCTGATAGCTCTCCGTGCGCGCTGCGTTAATGCGATTCACCAGCTCCAGCGTTTCGGCATCCTGTTGGATCGGAGCAAGATAGCCGCTCAGGGTTTCCCCCACGCGCCCCTGCGCGCGTGCATCGTTTAAGGTCAGCGCAGCCGCCTGCACGTTTATACTCAGGGCCAGTAAAATCAACGCTAATCGTTTCATGGCATCCTCAGAACAGATCGCTGCGCGATTTCAGCAGGGCTTCAACGTCTTTATCGACCTTGATGTGGATCTCGTGTTCGATTTTGACATTCATATTGATGGTAATCGGCTCCTTTGGCGCAGCGACTTCAATGCGCGGCGTACAGCCGGTCAGTAGCGCGGCAACGGTGAGCGCACCAGCCATCTTTTTCATTGTTGTTCCTCACTTTCCTTGCCAGTCGAACTGCGGAGACCGGGAATCGCCGCGTGTTGCTCAAACCAGGTTTGCAGGTTGTCGCCAAAACGCAGGCTGCGCCACAGGGTAAAGACATTCTCGTCATGGGTGTAGTTCAGATTGACGGAGCTGCTTTTGCCGTCCACGCGGCTGGTCCCCTTGATGGTCGCCTGCATGGTTAATTCACCCAGGTTATCTAAATTGATTCTCGTCCACGACTGCGAAATTTCCATGTAGCGGAGCCAGTTAATCGCTGCGCCCGCGACCATATTATCCTTCACGATGGCGTCTGCCGTATCTTTGTCGATGCGCAGCGTCATTGGCCCCGGGTTGGTCAGCCAGCCATCTTTAATGATCCATTTTTCATTGTCCAGCCAGAACGGCAGCGCCCCGCTCACCGGGCCCGACAGGGTAAACTGCTTAGGGTTGACGGCGCTGATCAGCTCGCTTGAGGAGATATTGTCCACGCGCAGCAGGGCCGGATCGTGCTGCGGCATCCGCAGTTGCTGCATGGTGATCTTCCCGCCGAGCGTTTCTACCTTAACGTTGGTGAGCAGCAGCGGGTTGTCCTCCGTCCAGGGGTAATTCCCCTGCAGGTCCGCGGTAATGTTGCGCGCGGTCACCAGGTTTTCCACTTCGCCAATGCGCAACGTGACCGGGCCGCGCGTGCCCAGGGACCAGGTGCCCTCGCTGAAGCGGAACGGCAGCACAAAATCGACGCCGTTGATCTGGTTGTCCGGCATCCAGGCGCTGCCGGATTTCAGCACGCCGTGTCCGCCCGCCTCAAAGCCCTGATCGGGGGCCGCCGAGAAGGCAACCTGCGCATAGAGTTCTCCATCACGCAGCGTCATTTTCCAGTCCGGCGGAACCAGCGGCTGGAAGACGGTGAGCGACTGTTTCGGCCACCAGGCCTGCCCGCGAAGGCGCACGCCATCCCAGCGTCCGTTCACCTGTACCGGGCCGATGTCGTCCGCATGGAGGTCGCCCTTAAACTGAAAAACAGTCGGGTCGGTACCGTCGACGCTGAAGGTCAGGACCGAGGGCGGCAATACGCTGCCGCCGGAGAACCGGGTTTGCCCGGCATTCAGCGACAGCGCGCCGCTGAATGCGGGTTTTTCGGCATCGCGCAGCCAGCGTACAGGCCGATCCAGCACCAGACGCGGCTTGCTGACCTCCATGGTGCCGTACTGAAGCTTGTCAAAACCGGTGGAGAGCGCCGTCAGTTCAATAAGGTTGTCGCGCCACTCGCCTTTCCCGGCGACATCCCAGCGGGCATGCATCGGCGTAAAGCCGCCTTTTCCCCAGTAGCGCCACTGCCACAGGCCGTTATCAGGTAAAAAGTCGTTGGCCTGACCGTCCAGGTGGAGTTCAAAACCGCCCATCTCGTTTTCATGGGCACGCAGAATAGCCTGCAGACGCCCGTCCACGCCCTTCTGGGTGAGCTTCACGCCCGCCAGCGGCCAGCGGATTTCATCGATATCGAGTGAGTCAATAATGCGCCCGCGCGAGCGGAGCAGCGCGCCGGGCTCAAAAGCAAGCTGCGGTTCATACAGGCTGCCGGTCAGTGTGGCGGGCAATTTGGCGTAAAGAATGAGATCGTTTTGCTTCGCCTCGCCGCTCAGATGCAGCGGCATGTTGCTGTTTTCCATGCTGAGCCTGCCGGGCCCAATGTTCAGTACCGCGTTACCTTTACCCGCATCGCCTTGCGTCAACACGTTCAGTCGTCCGGTCAGGGTGGCTTTCTCCAGCCCCTGCTGCCAGTTGTCGGCGCGAAGGGACACGCGCCCGCTCAGCGGCATACCCGAAAGATCCCAGTTCCAGCGCCCGTCGCTGATGTTCAGCTGTTCCGCCGTGATCTGCCACGGCAGGTCGAGAAGCGGATCGGGGTTATCCCGCGCCATCACCACCAGCTGTCCCTGATTGTCTTCCCAGTCGAGATCGGCATCGACCAGAGACGTTAACTGTGGCACGTTAAAGGTCGCGACCGCATGGCCTTTCACCGGCACGCCGTCCGGCACCAGCGGCAAAATGAACTCGCCCACCAGCTTAATCGGCTGCGGCTGGTCAGGGAGCTGAACATCAAACTGGCTGACCGAGAGCGTCTGGCCGCGAAGCGTGCCTTTGATGCTGACCTGTTCGCCTCGGTAAGCGATCTCCTGGCTGGAGGGCGTCAGTGACGCATTGAGCTCGCCCTGCCGCTGCTGCCAGGGCGAGAGCGTCAGACGGTGAATGGTGAGCCAGGTATTGGGCAACACAGCCTGCCATTGTGCCAGCGTTTTGGGGGCGACCGTTGAGGGTGCAGACTGGGGAATTTTGCTCAGGCAGACGGTGTTAAGATCCAGCGCGCCGATATCCAGTTTCCAGCGGCTAGGATGTGACAGCGTCACGTTATCGATGCGGGCAATTTCGCAGTCTTCCACCAGATAGAGAAGATCGGGGATCACCAGCGCGTGGCGAGTCAGTTTTGGGCTTTCTTCGAAAGCAATGCGCGTCCCGACGGGGAGCCAGATCCCGGCGAGCGTCGGCACCCACTGGGCGAGCGTCATCAGCAGCGTCAGCGGCACCAAAATCAACAGCAGTAAAACCGCAATGGCGGCTTTGTATTTACCCTTCATGGGCAGTTAATGTCCTGATTTTTCGAAAGAATTAAGCCGGCAATGCCGAATATTGTCGCATGTTTAGCCAGTCAGTTGTAGAGAATGCCATTTTTAAGGATAGATGCTCTAGAATAATTGATAGAACTTATTGAATTCAATAATATTTTAGAAATTGTAAGATAATTTTAATCATGCTAACGTGAATGCAAAATCACTGGAGAAAGTCTTATGAAACTCGCGGTATATAGCACAAAGCAGTACGACAAAAAGTATCTGCAACATGTTAACGAAGCTTACGGGTTTGAGCTTGAATTTTTCGACTTTCTGCTGTCCGAAAAAACCGCCAAAACGGCGCACGGCTGTGAAGGCGTCTGCATTTTTGTTAACGATGACGGCAGTCGTCCGGTGCTGGAAGAGTTGAAAAAGCAGGGAGTGAAGTATATCGCCCTGCGCTGCGCCGGCTTCAACAACGTGGATCTCGACGCGGCAAAAGAGCTGGGTCTGAAGGTGGTTCGCGTCCCGGCGTACTCCCCGGAAGCGGTAGCAGAACATGCGATTGGCATGATGATGTCGCTCAACCGTCGTATTCACCGCGCTTATCAGCGTACGCGTGACGCCAACTTCTCGCTGGAAGGGCTGACCGGCTTTACCATGTACGGCAAAACCGCGGGCGTGATCGGCACCGGTAAAATTGGCGTGGCTGCCCTGCGCATTCTGAAAGGCTTCGGCATGCGTCTGCTGGCATTCGATCCGTACCCGAGCGCCGCAGCGCTGGATCTGGGCGTGGAGTACGTCGACCTGCCAACGCTGTTCTCGCAGTCCGACGTGATCTCCCTGCACTGCCCGCTGACGCCGGAAAACTACCACCTGCTTAACCAGGCGGCGTTTGACCAGATGAAAGACGGCGTGATGATCATCAACACCAGCCGCGGCGGTCTGGTTGACTCTCAGGCTGCTATCGAAGCGCTGAAAACCCAGAAAATTGGCGCGCTGGGGATGGACGTGTATGAGAACGAGCGCGATCTGTTCTTTGAAGACAAGTCCAACGATGTGATCCAGGACGACGTGTTCCGCCGTCTGTCTGCCTGCCATAACGTCCTGTTTACCGGCCACCAGGCGTTTTTGACTGCCGAAGCGCTGATCAGCATTTCGGAAACCACGCTGGGGAATCTTCAGCAGTTAGAAAAGGGTGAACCGTGTCCTAACGAACTGGCTTAAATGCTACGCCGGGTGAGGCTAAGCTTCATCCGGCGCGTTTGTTTCCCAGCTTCGGTGAGCAACGCGCCACCAGAGCAGGACGGCGGCCAGCGCAATCGCGCTCAGGACACTGAATGCCGTCGCAAACGAGTAATGACCGGCGATCGTCCCGGTTAACGCAGGGCTCATGGCTGCCCCCACTCCCTGCATCAGCATCACCACACTCTGCCCGGCATTAACGTGCCCGCTTCCGCGCAGCAGCACCACAATAAACGACGGTACGACGACACCCAGGATCCCGGCGGCGAGACCGTCGAGAATTTGTACCGGGATCATCATTAACGGCGCGTCGGTCGATGCCGCCAGCGCCGCGCGCACCGGCATAACCAGCAGCGCCAGCATAATCAAGCGCCAGTAGCCGTAGCGTTCTATTCGGCCTGCAACCCAGATGGCAACGGGGATCATCACCGCCTGCGAGATGATGACGGTGCCTGCCGCGTACAGGCCAAGGTTGATCGAGGCGGGTGCCGCGGCCACCCTCATGCTCAGCATCGGCAGCAGTGCGGCATTCGCCAGGTGGAACAGCAGTAGCGTCAGTCCGGTCACAAACAGCGCCCGGTTTTTAATCAGCACCGCGAAGCCGGGGACAGGAACGCTACCTGAGGATGAAAGCCCTCGCGCCGCATCGTTATCAATGTCCCCGTTGCGGATGGCAAGCAGCGCGCAGAGCGTCAGCAGCGTCGTGCAGGTCATCAGCAGGAAAATCCCCCCGACGCCCCAGTACCAGGCAATGCCGCCTGCCATCACTGCGGTGACAAAATTGCCGCCGTGATTGAACGCCTCATTTTTGCCCATCTGCGCGCTGAACCCGCGCTGGCCGGTCAGGCCCAGCGTAATCCCGGCGATGAGCGGTCCGACAAACGCCGCGCAGATGCCGGTGACCATTTGTGAGACGGCAACAACGCTGGTCTGCTGGCTAAACCAGAGCAGCAGCGTGCTGAGAGTGATCAAAGTGCAGAGCAGCGCCAGTACGGCGCGTTTGTTCCGCGAAGTGTCAGTAATTACCCCCGCCGGGAGCGTAGCCAGCAATCCCGCCAGCCCACCGGCAGTCATCAGGATGCCGATATCATCGGGGCTCCAGTGTCGTTCTGTCAGAAAGATACCGAGAAAAGGACCAAGGCCATCACGGACATCCGCAATGAAAAAACTCGTCAGGCATAACGCCCGCAGCGAACGAAGAGACATACTTCCTGCCTGTAAATTATCCGGCTCGCGTTTCGCGATGACCCGCGTCCAGACGATCGTACAATAAAATTAAAAATGTAGCGTAGCGCTGCTTATTGAAAATCAGATGACGGCCCAAAAGACCGGATTAACCGGGGAAGCTACGCGTCACACCAGCCTCCAACGAGCTGTAGCAAAATGTGAATAGCCGCCGGGAACATCAACACGAAGAGTAAAACTGTCACCACAGCAATCGCCATCAGAAACTCCTTTTAAATTTTCGTTTTACGAAATCGTAGTCAGTATTTTTAATTTGTCACTGACGCTCGGCTATTTTCTTCATTATTCACGGGGACGCCCCTTTTTATTAAGACGCCCCCGTGCTGGTTTGATTAAAATTCTCGTTTAAAACGCCGGAGCTTTACCTTTTGATTATGCTTTTGCTGCTCAAATAGCAAAGTTTTCCGTCATCTGCTTCAGTGCCCTGGACTGCTCGGTCAGCGCCTGCGATGCCGCTGCGGACTGCTCAACGAGCGCCGCATTACCCTGCGTCACGCCATCCATCTGGGTGACAGCAGCGCTGATTTGCATGATGCCCTGCATTTGCTCAACCGAGGCCATTGAAAGACTGTCCATAGTTTCTGCCAGCGTAGCCACGTTGCTCGCAGCCCGCAAAATCGTCTCTGCTGTTCTGGATGCCACCGATACACCGTTATCGACATCCTCAACGGCATGCTCAATCAGCGCCCCAATTTCTTTGGACGCCGTTGCGCTGCGCTGAGCAAGATTTCTGACTTCCGTCGCCACCACGGCGAAGCCACGACCATGCTCACCGGCACGTGCAGCCTCGACCGCCGCATTCAGCGCCAGAATATTAGTCTGGAAAGCAATCCCTTCTATAACGCTGGTGATTTCTTTAATCTTCAAAGCGTTAGCCGATATATTCTGCATCGTTTCGCTCATTTCGCCCACGGCAGACTCACCTTCACGTGCCAGTGCTTCCGTCTTTCTTGCTGACGTTGCCGTATGCTCCGCGACCTCGGTATTGTTCCGAACGGTCATCGTCAGCTGTTCCATGCTGGCGGCAGTCTGCTGCAACGCCGCCGCCTGCTCCTCGGTACGAGACGATAACTCCATATTGCCCTGCTCGATCTCACCGGCAGCCAGATCCACCGACGTCGCGGCCTCTTTGATTTCAGTGACAAGGGTTTTCAACTGGGTCTGCATGTTGTCCAGAGCCGCAAGCAGCGTGCCGGTTTCATCCATCCGGGTAATACGTATGGTTGAGGTGAGATCGCCGGCAGCAATGGTGTTCGCCGTATTCACGGCCTGCTTTAGCGGTCGGAGAATACTGCGCGACAGCAAAATGCCCGTCAGCAGCGCGGTGACAACCGCCGCAATCATTCCCAGGATTATCATCATGCGCGTACGGAAGCGTTCTTCAGCCAGTCGGGTTTGACGTTCAGCCATAATGCGGTACTCGTCGTTCAGCGCTTGCTGAATAACGCCCCGCATGGCGTCCATTTGCTCTTTTCCGGTATTACGCTCCAGGCTACTGATGAACGCATCCATCTCTTCGCCCCCGCGGGATACACTCTCTCTTCGCTGGATTAACGGCAGCGCAAATGATCTTTTCCATTCTTCTTCAAGCCTGGAGAGGGTGGTTAATTTTTGCTGCTGCGACGGGTTATCACGCGTAAGCCCTGCAATTTCGTCAACTTTGCTTTTAAACCTCTCATCCCCCTGCGTGAAGGGTTGAAGAACGTCCTGATTGCCGGTGAGCGCAAAACCGCGAATGCCGGTTTCCATGTTGATCAGGTTTTCGGTTACGGAGCGAAGGTTATCGACCACTTTATAGCTATGAACGTTGAGCTTGCTGACGGCCGTCACTCTGTCAAAGCTCAAATAGAGCAGCCCGCAGACGACGGACATTAAAACCACAATTGCGCCAAATGCTATGGTAAGCCGGGTGCCGATGTTGAGATTTTTAAACATGACTCTTCCTTAATAATTAGCATAGGTTCATCTTCTGGAGATGAATTTTAATAACGGCTTATTTTTTGTGGTTAATGGAAATGGGTTTCCACCACGACCACACCCATGCTAATCGGCAGAGAAAATTAATACTTTAGGCTGAGATAAAAATATAATAATCATCTTTTTGCGATGATTCTTATATGCAATAAACGGTCATGCTCCAGTCAGCATAAATAATTAAATAAACTTGCAAGCATTATAAATTTGAGATTGGTAAAAGCGCCTAAATTTAAGCACATTTAATATAAATATATTTCAAATTATTAATAAATGTAAATTTTAGTTCTTTTTTTGACCTTTCCCGAGCTTTCAGACCTATAAAAAAACCGGGCGCGGGGCCCGGTTATCTTTTTAGCTAAAAGTGGCTTTATGCGCTCAACCCGCGATTCTCCAGCATCGGTTCAATCTTCGGATCGTGTCCGCGCCAGCTGCGATACAGTTCAGCCAAGTCCGTACTGTTACCACGGGACAAAATCGCCTCGCGGAATTTCTGCCCGTTTTCACGCGTCAATCCACCCTGTTCGACAAACCACTGATAGCCATCGTCCGCCAGCATTTGCGTCCACAGGTAGGCGTAATATCCCGCAGCGTAGCCGCCGCCGAAGATATGGGCAAAGTAGCTGCTGCGATAGCGCGGCGGTACAGCGGGCAGATCCAGCCCCTCTTTTTTCAACGCCGCGGCTTCGAATTCTTCAACGCTCGACACGGCCTCGCTGATGCCGTGCCAGTTCATGTCCAGCAGCGCCGCACTCAGCAGCTCCGTCATGTCATAACCCTTGTTGAAATGGGTTGCGTTGAGCATGCTTTCCCGCAGCGCGTCCGGCATGGGGTCACCGGTTTCGTAATGACGGGCATAGTGGCTAAACACCTGAGGATGGCTGGCCCAGTGCTCATTAATTTGCGACGGGAATTCAACGAAATCACGCGGCGTATTGGTACCGGACAGCGTGGCGAAGCGCTGGCTGGCAAACAGACCGTGCAGGGTATGGCCAAACTCGTGGAACAGGGTTATCACGTCATCCCAGGAGAGAAGCGCGACGCCGCCGTTACCCGGCTTTTGGTAGTTGCAGACGTTGTAGATCACCGGGCGGGCAGCAAGCTCGTAGGATTGCTCGATGAAATTGCCCATCCAGGCCCCGCCCTGCTTGGAATCGCGGGCGAAGAAGTCGCCGTAAAACAGCGCCATGCCCTCACCGGTGTGGTCAAAAATTTCCCATACGCGGACGTCAGGGTGATAAACCGGAATGTCGAAACGCTCCACAAAACGAATGCCAAACAGCTGGCTGGCCGCCCAGAATACGCCATCCTGCAATACGGTATTGAGCGCAAAATAGGGTCGAATCTGCGATTCATCGAGGGCATATTTCGCCTGACGCACGCGCTCGGCATAAAAGGCCCAGTCCCAGGCCTGCACGGTGAAGCCACCCTGCTCGTCGTCGATGACCTTCTGAATATCGGCCTGCTCGCGTTCCGCGCGGGCGCGGGCTGCAGGCACAATGCCGCGCATAAATTCCAGCGCGGCGGCCGGGGTTTTCGCCATCTGGTCGGCGATGTTCCAGCTGGCGTAATCCTCAAAGCCGAGCAGACGGGCCTGGCGCGCCCGCAGCGCCGTAAGGCGCAGGATCAGCGTGCGGGTGTCGTTTTCATCCCCTTTCTGGGTGCGCGTCCAGCCGGCGTTGAACAGGTTTTCGCGCGTCTGCCGATTGCGCAGCGCGGCTAGCGCAGGCTGCTGTGTCGTATTCAGGAGCGGGATCAGCCAGCGGTCGTTAAGCCCTTTTTCCGCGGCTGCCTGCGCTGCGGCGGCAATCTCTTCGGCGCTAAGGCCTTCAAGCTGGTGCGCGTAATCCACCACCAGCCCGCCCGCGTTGTTAGCGGCCAGCAGGCGCTGGTTAAACTGGCTGGTCAGGGACGCGGCCTCGGTATTCAGCGCCTTCAGCTCGGCTTTTTCCGCTTCATTCAGGCGCGCGCCGGCCAGAATAAAGCGCTGGTACGTCTCCTCGACCAGCCGACGGGATTCGGCATCCAGCGCGGCGCGGTCCTGCCAGACGCTCTCGACGCGGGCGAAAAGGGTGTCGTTCAGCCAGATGTCGTTCGCCAGCGCGGCAAGTTCGGTGGAGAGCTGCTCCTCCAGTTCCTGCAGGTACGCATTGGTGTGCGCGGAGGTCATGGCGAAGAAAACGCTGCTGACGCGCGCAAGCATGACGCCGCTTTTCTCCAGCGCCAGCACGGTGTTAGTGAAGTCTGGCGCAGCGGTGTGAGAGACTATCGCCTCTATGTCCGCCCGCTTCTGGCGAAGCGCTTCATCGAAGGCCGGACGATAATGCTCGTCTTTGATGGTATCAAAATGGGGAGCCTGGTAAGGCAGCAGGCTGATGTCAAAAAAGGGGTTGGTGGCCGTCATCTTTCACTCCTCCGAACGAATATCTTCCCAGAGTAGGCCAGGCCGCCATCGCCTGCAACGCCGTCATACAAATGTTGCCTTAACGCACCCTCTGCGGGCGTGCTATGTTAGTACCACACAAAAAGCGTTGAGGAACAGTGAGATGATTATTTTAGTTACCGGGGCAACGGCAGGTTTTGGTGAAAGCATCACGCGTCGCTTCGTCGCCAACGGGCATAAGGTGATTGCAACGGGTCGTCGTCAGGAGCGCCTTCAGGAGCTGAAGGACGATTTAGGTGACAGTATCCTGACCGCGCAGCTGGACGTGCGTAACCGTGCGGCCATTGAAGAGATGATTGCCAGCCTGCCGGCAGAGTGGCGTGCCATCGACGTGCTGGTCAACAACGCCGGTCTGGCGCTGGGCATGGAGCCTGCCCACAAAGCCAGCGTTGAAGACTGGGAAAACATGATTGACACCAACAACAAAGGGCTGGTGTACATGACCCGCGCGGTGCTGCCGGGCATGGTCGAGCGCAACCGCGGCCACATTATCAACATCGGTTCTACCGCCGGGAGTTGGCCTTACGCGGGCGGTAATGTCTACGGCGCGACCAAAGCGTTTGTGCGCCAGTTCAGCCTGAACCTGCGCACCGACCTGCACGGCACCGCCATTCGCGTCACCGATATCGAGCCGGGGCTGGTAGGCGGCACCGAATTCTCCAACGTGCGCTTCAAGGGCGATGACGCGAAAGCGGATAAAACCTACGAAAACGCCAACGCCCTGACGCCGGAAGACGTCACCGAAACGGTCTGGTGGGTCGCAACGCTGCCAAAACACGTCAACATCAATACCGTGGAAATGATGCCGGTCAGCCAGAGTTTTGCCGGACTTAGCGTCCATCGTGGCTAAATAAGCCCTTCCCGGCCCGCGGGCCGGGTCTGTTTCGGGTCATAAAAGAATGGTAGTATGTTCGGGCTAACTCTCTGAGAAATGACAACTCATGGCCGCTGAATCGCAACTCAACCCCACCCAGCCCGTAAACCAGCAAATCTATCGCATTTTGCGACGTGATATTGTCCATTGCCTGATCCCACCGGGAACGCCGCTTTCTGAAAAAGAGGTCTCCGTGCGATTTGACGTGTCCCGTCAGCCGGTGCGTGAAGCGTTTATTAAGCTTGCGGAGAACGGCCTGATTCAGATCCGCCCGCAGCGCGGCAGCTACGTGAACAAAATTTCACTCTCACAGGTGCGCAACGGCTGTTTCGTACGCCAGGCGATTGAATGCGCTGTAGTGCGCCGTGCCGCGACGCTCATTAATGACAACCAGTGTTACCTGCTGGAGCAAAACCTGCATCAGCAGCGTATTGCGATTGACCGTAAACAGCTCAACGATTTCTTCCAGCTTGATGATGAGTTTCACCAGAAGCTGGCGCAAATTGCAGACTGCCAGCTGGCCTGGGATACCATCGAGAATATCAAGGCCACCATTGACCGGGTGCGCTACATGAGCCTCGATCACGTCTCCCCGCCGGAAATGCTGCTCCGCCAGCATCACGATATTTTCAGCGCGCTGGAAAAACGCGACCCGGACGGCGTGGAAAAAGCGATGACCCTGCATCTGCAGGAGATAGGTGAATCCGTGCAGCTTATTCGTCAGGAAAATAGCGAGTGGTTTAGCGAAGAGTGATATTTGCCGCCCTTTTGTGGGCGGCGCCGTAATTAACGAACGACTAACACCGGAATTGTGGCGTAGCGCAGAATAGATTCCGCATTTGACCCCAACAGATGGGTGGTGATGCCCGGATTTTTTGACCCGATGACAATCACGTCATATTCCCCTTCTTTGCTCAGCTTGATAATTTCATCGCGGACGCTGCCAAAACGAACCAGAGTGTGAATATTCTCCGGGGAGATATCGAACAGTCGTTTTAACTCGTTCATTTTCTTCCCGGATTCTGCGCTCATATACTCTTCAAACTTTTTAATATCGGCGTTGAATCCGCGCAGCAGAGACCGGCTGCTGGCAGGCAGAATATTGACCAGGGTAATCGACGCGCCCTCGGCCTTCGCGAGGTTAGCCGCGTGGCGAACCGCTTTGTCGCTTAAATCCATTTCAAACACGTCAACAGGCATCAAAATCTTCTTATACATAAGCCTGACTCCTTATTCCGATGAAGGGTTATTTCATGCAACCAGAATGCCATCGGGAATATAAACCAATCCTCAACGCTTCACCGTAGAAACTATCAATAAGTGAAAATAACGGTCTGCTTTGTAAATTGCCGTCGTGAAGCGTCAATGCCCCATGTAATAAAGAAAAAAGTGTGAGTTTGATCAAAAACAAAAACATGACTGGCAGACAGGCGTATTTATAGTGCCCCGTGAACGGCAAAACCTGAAATAGCGCCGTAACGGATAGTTTAGAGAGGAGAAAATACCATGATGACATACGACCGTAACCGCAATGCAATCACCACCGGCAGCCGCGTCATGATTAGCGGCACCGGCAAAACCGGCGTGATTAAGGCGATCCACAGCGACGGGCTGGATGCCGCGCAGGTGCGCCGTGGCAAAACGGTGGAAGTGGAAGGATGCGAAGGTAAGTTCGAACCAATTGAACTGATTCGTCTGGGTATGCACTAAATTGTGCGCCAACATGCCGCCGCGAACGGCGGCATGTGTTGAATTACAGGTGCGACACGTACTCCGCCACCGTGGTCTTTGCCCCCTTCTGCAGCAGCGTCTGATACGCGCTCATCACGGCATCTGTGAAGGCTTTTTCTCGCGGCAACTCTTTCCCAAAAATGGTCTCAATGCCGAGCAGCGCGTTAACCCGGTTTTCCCCTTCGGCACTTCCCTTCACCGCCGCCTGAATCACCGCCAGCTGCGGATCGCTCACGTCGATGGCGTTACCCTGCTCGTCCACGCCGCCGACATAGCGCATCCACCCAGCCACGCCCAGCGCCAGCAGTGGGAAAGGCGTCTGGTGCACCAGGTGCCAGCGCGCGGGATCCAGCATCCGCTGCGGAAGCTTCTGGCTGCCGTCCATCGCAATTTGCCAGGTACGGTGGCGCAGGGCCGGGTTACTGTAACGGGCGATCAGCAGGTCAGCGTAGCGTTCTAAATCAACGCCCTTCACTTTCAGGGTCGGCGCCTGCTCGTTGAGCATCAGCGCGTGCGCGGCGACGCGATAGTGTTCGTCTTCCATACACTCATTGATGTGCTGATAACCGGCCAGATAGCCCAGGTAGGCCAGGAAAGAGTGGCTGCCGTTGAGCATGCGCAGCTTCATCTCTTCAAACGGGATCACGTCTGAAACCAGTTCGGCTCCGGCTTTTTCCCATTCCGGACGCCCGGCCACAAAGTTATCCTCGATAACCCACTGGCGGAACGGCTCGCAGGCCACCGCCGCCGGATCGCGTACGCCGGTCAGCTGCGCGATTTTATCCAGCGTATCGGGTGTGACCGCCGGTACGATGCGGTCCACCATGGTTGACGGGAAGGTGACGTTAGCCTCGATCCAGTCCGCCAGCTCGCCGTCTACCGCCCGGGCGTACGCGCAGGTGACATTGCGCATCACGTGACCGTTCTCCGGCATGTTGTCGCAGGACATCACGCTAAACGCGGGCAGCCCCGCCGCTTTACGGCGCGCCAGCGCTTCCACCACCACGCCCGGCGCGGATTTCGGCTGATGCGGGTTTTGCAGGTCGGCAACGATGAAAGGATGATCGAGCATCAGTTGCCCGGTTGCCGGAGAGTGGCAGTAGCCTTTTTCGGTGATGGTCAGCGAGACAATCGCCACCTGCGGTTCACACATTGCCGCCAGCACGCTTTCCAGCCCGTCGACCTGCGCGTGCAGGGCCTTTTTGACTACGCCAACCACGCGGGACGTCCAGCCATCGGCAGACATTTCCGCTACGGTGTACAGGTTATCCTGTGCCTTCAGGTCGGCAATCTGCTGCTCGCCGCCAATCAGGTTAACCTCACAGTAGCCCCAGTCGCTGCCGTGTTCAGCGGCGAGGATGTCCGCATACACCGCCTGATGCGCGCGGTGAAATGCGCCGAAGCCTAAATGTACAATGCGTGCTTTAAGGCTGTCGCGATCGTACTGAGGCAGCGTCGCGTTGGCCTGTAATAAGGTGTTTTCCATGATTAAGACTCGCTAATTAGAAAGCTGTGGATCGCTGCCGCCCCCAGTCCAGAGCGGCAGCGCCTGCTGACTACACCAACTAGAATGGCAGTAGGGGTAAAAAATTACTGCCATCAACCATACTGATACTGCCGTTTGAGTTTTTGATTTATATTAACTTTTGCTCAGGTGGTGTGACATAAACAAAAAGTTGTGTGATAAGTCACGAAAGATGTAAACCGCTAGCGTCGCGTGGAGACCGCGCCGTAACCCACGCGCTCTTTCGGCGCGGCCTCGGCGGCATCTTCAGCCGCGCTGAGATCGCGGTCGCGGACTTCCGGCATCAGGAACGCCGAAACCAGCCCAATCACGGAATAGGCCACCAGCATGGCTACAATCGGCCACCAGGAACCCGTCATATTGCAGAAAATCCCCGCCAGTACCGGGCCAAAGCCCACCGCCACCAGACCGCCCGCCTCCTTGGAGATAGCCATACGGGTAAAGCGATTTCGCGAGCCAAACATCTCCGCCATGGTGATATTTTCCAGCGCAAACAGCCCCAGCACGGCGAAGTTATGGATAACGATGATCGAGAGCATGATTGTCCCCGGCGCATAGCTCTTATCGACGATAATCGACAGCATCGGGTACGCCAGAATAATGGCGGAGATATTGAGGATAATGTACGGCAGCCTGCGCCCCACTTTGTCGGAAAGCCAGCCCAGCAGCGGGATGGAGATAAACCCGAGAATAGAACTTATCATCAGCGCGTCGGTGGGAATCGCTTTATCGAACAGCAGCGTCTGGACCAGATAACCCGCGAGGAAGGTCTGAATCAGCCCCGAGTTGCCCGCCTGACCGAAGCGCAGGCCGGTCGCCAGCCAGAAGGATTTACTTTTCACCATTGAACCCAGCGAGGTGTCCGGCTGCACGGTTTCTGCATCGTTTACTTTCTCAAAGACCGGGCTCTCCTTGAGGTTCATTCGCAGCCAGATGGCAAAGATCATCACCACGACGCTGGCAAGGAACGGCACGCGCCAGCCCCAGGCGAGCAGCTGTTCACGATCGAGGGCGAAGAACATAATGGCCCAGATCGCCGTGGCGCTCAGCGTCCCGCAGTTAGTCCCCATCGCCACCAGCGAGGAGATGATGCCGCGTTTCCCTTTCGGGGCGTACTCCGCCAGCATGGTCCCGGCCCCGGAGATCTCCGCCCCGGCACCCAGCCCCTGAATGATACGCAGCGTCACCAGCAGTACGGGCGCAAAAATGCCGATCTGCGCGTAGGTCGGCAGCACGCCAATCAACGTGGTGCAGATCCCCATCATGGTGATGGTGATAAACAGCACCTTTTTACGACCAATGCTGTCGCCCATTCTGCCGAAGATAAAGGCCCCGACGATACGCGCGATGTAGCCCGCGCCGTAGGTTCCCATCGCCAGAATCAGCGCCATCGCGGCCGACTGTTCCGGGAAGAAGATTTCATGAAATACCAGCGCCGCCCCCAGCGAGTAGAGCTGGAAATCCATAAACTCCAGCGCGGTGCCCAGCCAGCCGGAGACGGCGGCTTTCACCAGATCTGAGGTAGTTCTTTGAGGTTGTGCTTGCGTCATAATGGCTATCTCTAAAGGTAAGATGCGTACCACTGAGAGCCCGTCTTCGCGGGCTCTTAACCGCGTGTAGGGTTATTGCCCGAACGTCAGTAAAACCTTGCAGCACTGCCGCTGGTCTTTTTCAAACAGTTCGATGGCGTCTGTTACATGGTGATAGTCAAAGGTATGGGTGATCAGTTTTTCCGGGTCGATCAGCCCTTTTTCAAGCCAGTCGATGACGACCGGGAATTTGTTGGCGTTGAGGCGCGAGGAGAAGATCGCCAGCTCTTTACCGGTAATCCCCTGCTGGACTATCTGGCTCGGCTCGCTGGAGAAGCCCATCAGCACGATGCGCGCCGCCGGGGAAGCCAGGGTGACCGCCTCCTGCAAAATCGACGGATGACAGGCGGCATCAATAATCAGCGTCGGCTTGATGCCTTTTTCGTCCAGCGCGGCCTGCAGCGACTTTTCGCCGTTATTAAAGACCCAGTCCGCGCCGCTGCGCTGGGCCATGGCCAGACGCTCATTGATTCTGTCGACGACGATAACCTGCTTCACGTTGTAGACGCCCTTCAGCGCCTGTACGGTGACCAGTCCCATCGGCCCTGCGCCGTAGATCAGCGCAACGTCCTGTTCGGTAGGGCTAGCCTGCCCCGTCACGTTGGCGGCAATGGTGAAAGGTTCAACCATCACGGCGTGTTTATCCGGGATCGCATCCGGGATGCGCCAGGCATTTTTAGCGGGCACGGCGGCATATTCGCTGAATCCGCCGTCGCGGTGGACGCCCAGCACCACCAGCGAGGTGCAGACGTTAGGCTTGCCGACGGAGCACGGGTAGCAGTGCCCGCAGCTGATCACCGGATCCACCGAAACGCGCTCCCCTAACCGGGACGGTTCTACGCCCTCGCCCACGGCGTCGATCGTGCCAAAAAACTCGTGGCCAATCACGCGCGGATATTTTGCAAACGGATTATGCCCGCGGTAGATGTGGCTGTCTGACCCGCAGATCCCGGCCAGCTTGATTTTGACGCGGACTTCCCCTGCGCCTGGCTCCGGGCGCGGACGCTCTTCAATTACCAGCTGGTTCGGCTGTTGAATCACTACGCTTTTCATCGTTTGCTCCTCGGTTACCAGTTCCACAGCGTGCCGTCTTCGAGACGGGCCACCGGCAGATAGGCCGGATCGTACGGGTATTTCGCCGCCAGCTTTTCATCAAACTCAATGCCCAGCCCCGGCTTCTCGCCCGGATGCATATAGCCGTTATCAAAGCGCCAGCTGTGCGGGAAGACTTCCAGCATCTGTTCGGAGTATCCCATATATTCCTGCACGCCGAAGTTCGGCACCCACAGGTCGAAATGCAGCGCGGCCGCGTGGCAGATCGGCGACAGATCGGACGGGCCGTGCGAGCCGGTACGCACCTGATAGAGCGACGCGAAGTCCGCGATGCGGCGCATCCCGGTGATCCCCCCCGCATGGGTAATAGTGGTGCGGATATAGTCGATAAGCTGCTCTTCTATAAGCTGCTTGCAGTCCCAGATGCTGTTGAACACCTCGCCCACCGCAATTGGCGTGACGGTATGCTGGCGGATCAGGCGGAAGCACTCCTGGTTTTCCGCAGGCGTTGGGTCTTCCATCCAGAACATGCGGAACGCTTCGATACTCTTGCCGAAGCGCGCCGCTTCGATGGGCGTCAGGCGGTGGTGCATGTCGTGCAGGAGATGCTCATTGAAGCCAAATTTACTGCGCACCGCGTCAAACAGTTTTGGCGTGAAATCGAGGTATTTCTCGGTGGACCAGAGCTGCTCTTCCGGCCAGTCGCCTTTGGTGGCGGGCTCGTAGGCCAACCCCTTCCCTTTAGCCATGCCGTAGGTGGTTTTCATACCCGGCACGCCGCACTGGACGCGGATCGCCTTAAAGCCCATCTCCTTATGGCGGGCGTAATCTTCCAGCACGTCGTCAATGGTGTGCCCGGTGGTGTGGCAGTAGACCATTACGCCCTCACGGGATGCGCCGCCCAGCAGCTGGTAGAGCGGCATATTGGCCGCTTTGGCTTTGATGTCCCAGAGCGCCATATCCACAGCGGAGATAGCCGACATGGTGACCGGCCCGCGGCGCCAGTAGGCGCCCTTATAGAAGAATTGCCAGATATCTTCGATACGGTGCGCGTCGCGGCCAATCAGCTGCGGGCAGAGGTGATCTTTCAGGTAGGAAGCAACTGAGAGCTCACGCCCGTTCAGCGTGGCGTCACCGAGGCCAACGATCCCTTCATCGGTAGTGATTTTAAGGGTGATAAAGTTCCGCCCCGGGCAGGTAACAAACACGTCAGCCGCGACAATCTTCATAATTCCTTTCCTTACATCGTTCGTTGTGATGACGGAAATTTACCCATTCACACAACTACCATACAAGTATGATGATCATAAAATCGGCTAACGATCACAAAAACGGTCGCCTGCTCGTCCCCCTAAAACCCATCATTTTGTGCCTGTTTCACTTCAGGTGACGATTCATTTAGGCAGCGTACCTGAAGATATCTTTTACTTTTCCATACCCGTGCCGCGGGTATGCCGTTATTGCTCTTTGGTGTAGAATCTGAACGGGGAAACTTGCTCATCTGTACCCATTTAAAAGGAAACGCTATGACTACATTAAGCAAACGCCTTTGTCTGACAGCCCTGCTGGCGCTGTCATCGTTCGCCTTTGCCGCCTCTGCTACAGCGGAAACCAGCAAGCTCATTATTGAGTCTGGTGACAGCGCGCAAAGCCGCCAGAACGCCGCGATGGACAAAGAACAATGGAATGACACCCGCAGCCTTCGTCAGAAGGTCAACAAACGTGCTGAAAAAGAATGGGACAAAGAAGATGTCGCCTTTGACGCACGCGATAAGTGTCAGCAAAGTGCGAACGTCAATGCCTACTGGGAGCCGAACACCCTGCGCTGCCTGGATCGCCGCACTGGTCGTACGGTAGCCCCATAATGTCGGCGCCCTGTGACGTAAAACTCCGGCCGCTGGAGCGTGAAGACCTGCGCTTTGTCCACCAGCTCGACAATAACGCCAGCGTGATGCGCTACTGGTTCGAAGAGCCGTACGAGGCCTTTGTCGAGCTGTCGGATCTTTACGACAAGCACATTCACGATCAGAGCGAGCGTCGTTTTGTGGTGGAGTGTGAAGGCGACAAAGCCGGGCTGGTGGAGCTGGTTGAGATCAACCACGTTCACCGCCGGGCGGAGTTCCAGATCATTATTTCGCCGGAGCACCAGGGGAAAGGCCTGGCCTCCCGGGCGGCGAAGCTGGCGATGGATTACGGATTCAACGTCCTGAATCTCTACAAGCTTTATCTGATCGTGGATAAAGAGAACGAAAAAGCGATCCATATCTACCGCAAGCTGGGCTTTATGGTAGAAGGCGAGCTGATTCATGAGTTCTTTATCAACGGTGAATACCGGAATACCATCCGCATGTGCATTTTCCAGCATCAGCATCTGGCCGGTCACAAGCCGTCAGGTGCCAGCCTGCTGAAACCAACCGCGCAGTAGCCTGCGCGGTTTCATTCTCAGTAATACTCAATCGTGTTTTTGATGGTGTACTTGCGCTCAACGGCGGGTTTGACGCTGTCGTCCATGATCGTCAGATCGCAGCTCACCGGGTTATTGTGGCGATCGTAGTCGCAGCTCTGCGTCACGTTGCCCAGCGGCTTATCGTTTAACAGGCTCACGGCCGAGTAATCCATTCTTTTGCGCAGATCCTTAGACGGCGTCGACTGTACCGATAAATGCTGATCCCCGGAGACGGTGGTTTTGCCCAGCGGGTAGCCATCCGCATCGTAGCGGTACTTCACCTCCATCTCTTTACCATGTGCGGCCACCACGAAGCCGTTGTCGTCGGTATCCCACGTCACCCCGGCTGACGGCAGTTCGGCCAGCTGGCATTTGCCCTGCAGCTTCACCTTACGCTGCTGGGTTTCTGCATCGATGTAGTAGTTTGCATCCAGCACCAGCGCTACGCCCGTGTTAGCCTCCAGGTCGTGCAGCTCCAGCGTATCGAAACACCCTTCCGCCGACACGGTGCCGGTGACCCGTTTGGACACTTCACCCTTCTCGTTGAACAGCGTCTGGGTAAAATCCTTGACCGGGCCGCGAAGAGGGTCGAAATCAAATTCGTTCGAAAAACTCGCCATCTCGGGCGTAAACGACAGCGGCGCGGAGTTGTTATCACACCCTGCGAGAGTAGCTGCCAGGAGCGTTATCGCTGCATATTTCTTCACATTCTTTACCAATACAGAGAGATTATTCCCAATCATATTAGCAAATACAGTTGTTTACACGAAGCCTGCTAAAATTAATCTCTACACAGAGAAAAGGAGCTACAGATGAAACGGTTACCCTGGATTACCGCCCTGCTGTTAATGAGTGCCTCAACGGCCGCGCTGGCGGCACCGGACTCCTGCGAGCGCGTGAAAAGCGACATTCAGCAGAAGATCATCAACAACGGCGTGCCGGAGTCAGGTTTTACGCTGAACATTGTGCCGAACGATCAGGCTGACCAGCCGGACGCTCAGGTGGTGGGCCACTGTGCCAACGACACCTTTAAAATTTTGTACACCCGTACGGGCAGCGGGGCGGCGGCCGGCAATCAGGATAATGCACCGGCTGAACCTCAGTAAATCACCGTCAATCCCCTTTGATTTGACAAGGATTAATATTTAATACCTCCAAATAAGTAACACTCACCCCATCATTAGCCCGGTTATCATTTCGGGAAAAATAATACGTAATCACAATGGTGGGGTGAGCCATGTCCGATATCGAACATCACGGCGGGATTAGCCGTCGAACACTCGTGAAATCTACGGCGATAGGTTCTCTGGCGCTTGCCGCTGGCGGAATTTCGTTGCCTTTTGGACTGAAAAGCGCCGCAGCCGCGGTACAAAATGCAATGAAACCGGCAGAAGATAAAGTGGTCTGGGGCGCCTGTTCGGTCAACTGCGGCAGCCGCTGTGCGCTGCGTCTGCACGTCCGCGATGACGAAGTGTACTGGGTCGAAACGGATAACACCGGTGAGGATATCTACGGCAATCACCAGGTCCGGGCCTGCCTGCGCGGGCGCTCCATTCGCCGCCGCATCAACCACCCTGACCGTCTGAACTACCCGATGAAACGCGTGGGTAAGCGGGGTGAAGGCAAGTTCGAGCGCATCAGCTGGGACGAAGCGCTGAACGCCATCACCGCCAGCCTGAAAGACGTGGTCAGCAAGTACGGCAACGAAGCGGTGTATATTAATTACTCCTCCGGGATTGTCGGCGGCAATATCACCCGCTCCTCCCCTTACGCTTCGCTGGTGGCGCGCCTGATGAACTGCTACGGCGGTTTCCTGAGCCACTACGGCACCTACAGCACGGCGCAAATCGCCTGCGCGATGCCTTATACCTACGGCAGCAACGACGGCAACAGCACCTCGGATATCGAAAATACCAAACTGGTGGTGATGTTCGGCAATAACCCGGCGGAAACGCGCATGAGCGGCGGCGGGATTACTTACTATCTGGAGCAGGCCCGCGAGCGTTCTAACGCACGCATGATTGTCATTGATCCGCGCTACACCGATACGGCAGCCGGACGCGAAGACGAGTGGATCCCGATCCGTCCGGGTACCGATGCCGCCCTGGTGGCGGGGATCGCCTGGGTATTGATCGACGAAAACCTGGTTGACCAGCCGTTCCTGGACAAATACTGCGTTGGCTACGACGAAAAAACGCTGCCGGAAGGTGCGCCCGCTAACGGTCACTACAAAGCGTACATTCTCGGCCAGGGTGAGGACAATACGGCGAAAACGCCGGAGTGGGCCTCGCGCATCACCGGCATTCCTGCAGACCGCATCATTAAACTGGCCCGCGAGATTGGATCCGCGAAGCCGGCCTATATCTGCCAGGGCTGGGGACCACAGCGTCAGGCGAACGGTGAACTGACCTCCCGCGCCATCGCGATGCTGCCGATTCTGACCGGCAACGTGGGGATCAACGGCGGCAACAGCGGCGCCCGTGAGTCGACCTACACCATCACTATCGAACGTATGCCGCTGCCGGAAAACCCGGTCAAAACGCAAATTTCCTGCTTCAGCTGGACGGACGCCATCGCCCGTGGCCCGGAAATGACCGCTCTGCGCGACGGGGTGCGCGGTAAAGATAAGCTGGACGTACCGATTAAGTTCATCTGGAACTACGCGGGCAACACTATTATTAACCAGCACTCCGATATCAATAAAACCCACGATATTCTGCAGGACGAAAGCAAGTGCGAAACCATCGTGGTGATCGACAACTTTATGACCTCATCGGCGAAATACGCCGATATCCTGCTGCCAGATTTAATGACCGTCGAGCAGGAAGACATTATCCCTAACGATTACGCCGGGAACATGGGTTACCTGATTTTTCTCCAGCCTGTGACCGCGCCGAAGTTTGAGCGCAAGCCTATCTACTGGATCATGAGCGAAGTGGCGAAACGCCTCGGACCGGATATCCATCAGAAATTTACCGAAGGGCGAACGCAGGAAGAGTGGCTGCAGTATCTGTATGCCAAAATGCTCGCAAAAGATCCCACGCTGCCGTCCTACGACGAGCTGAAAAAAATGGGCATCTATAAGCGCAAAGATCCGAACGGACACTTTGTGGCCTATAAAAAATTCCGCGAGAACCCGGAAGCCAACCCGCTGAAAACGCCCTCAGGCAAGATTGAAATTTATTCCAGCAAGCTGGCGGATATTGCGGCGACCTGGGAGCTGGCAAAAGATGAGACCATCAGCCCGCTGCCCGTCTACGCATCTACCTTTGACGGCTGGGATGCGCCCGAGCGCGCGCAGTTCCCGCTGCAGCTATTTGGCTTCCATTTTAAAGCCCGCACCCACTCGAGCTACGGTAACGTCGACGTGCTGCAAGCGGCCTGCCGCCAGGAGGTCTGGCTGAATCCCGTTGATGCCGCGAAACGTGGCATTAAAAACGGCGATACGGTGCGCGTCTTTAACGATCGCGGTGAGGTGAGAATAGAAGCGAAAGTCACGCCGCGCATCATGCCAGGCGTAAGCGCCATGGGCCAGGGAGCCTGGCACGATGCCAATATGAATGGCGATCGTATCGACCACGGCTCGTGTATCAACACCCTGACCACGCACCGCCCGTCACCGCTGGCAAAAGGCAACCCGCAGCACACCAATCTGGTACAGATTGAGAAGGTGTAAAAGGTGAATTCTATGACCCTGGTTTATGCTTTGGTCTGTATTAATGGTTAATCACGTCGCGCGGACATAACCGCGCGAGCAAGGAAGGTTTAATGAAAGACGTCTCACACCGTAACTCGTTCGCGTTCAGCGCTCGCGTACTGGGCGCGCTGTTTTACTTCGCGCCTGACAGCGAGCAGACAGCCCCGCTGGTGCAGGCACTTACCGCTGGCGAATGGATAGAGGACTGGCCCCTGCCGCCGGAAACGCTGCTGCCCGTTGCCGAAACCTTTGCTTCATCTTCCGATGAGCCGCTGATGGATGCCTGGCAACGGCTGTTTATTGGTCCTTATGCCCTGCCCGCTCCGCCGTGGGGTTCCGTCTGGCTGGACCGTGAATCCGTGCTGTTTGGCGATTCGACCCTCGCGCTGCGCCAGTGGATGCGGGAAAACAATATCGCGTTTCAGATGCAGCAAAATGAACCGGAAGATCATTTCGGCACCCTGCTGCTGCTGGCGGCATGGCTGGCCGAGAATGGCCGCGAATCTGAGTGCGATCGGCTTCTGGCGTGGCATCTGCTGCCGTGGAGCACCCGCTTTCTGTCGGTGTTTGTCGACAATGCAGGGCATCCGTTCTATATCGCGCTCGGCAGGCTTGCGCAGCTGACGCTGGGGGACTGGCGATCGGCGTTGGTTATTCCGGTTGCGGAAAAGACGTTGTACCGCTAAGGGATATGGCTTGCTCGCGGGTGGCGAGCAAGCCTTTAACCAGGGTTTGGTTGTGCATCACCACCTGATTCACTTACACTCTCTTTGCTTTGAATGAACCGGAGTGCCAAATAGAGGTCTGGCGCCAGAATCATGTCATCATCATTCATCGTTGGCCGACTTTCTTTAAACCAACGTGTTAATTCCGTTTTCCTGCCCGCAAGGATTAACACAATCTGTCGGGCTTTAAGGTCACGCTTTAACTCATTAATGGTTGCCAGGACACTGATATCTGAATAGGTGAAGCAGGCCACGGCATCAATAACCACCCATTTAGGTTGTAATGCTGCACCATCAACCAGGTTCAATACCCGACGTTTAAAATAAGCCACATTAAAATAGGTCAACGGTGAGTTAAATCGATACATCAGCACGCCCGGGACCATTTTAATATCAGTTGTATTACCTAATGAGTGGATCATTCCATTTTCGTCAGTCCCCAGTAAGTGCTCAGAGGGACGAAATACCGTACGCAGGAACTGTAACAGGCCAAGCAACACCGCAAGGCCGATCCCCTGAATTACACCGATGATTAAAACACAGCCAAACGTAAAGAAGGCCAGGCGAAATGCCTGTTTATTTCTTCGCCTCAGGTTCCATAACCCGCGCAAATCAATTAATGACCACGACGCATACATTAGAACAATACCTAATGCAGATACCGGAATAAATTGTAATGGCTGCGTGAAAAATACCACCACTAAACCTATCAGTAAGGCTGCGACTATGGAAACCAGCTGACTTTTCCCCCCAACGGAATCATTAACCGCGGTCCGGGAATCGGCTCCACTGATGGCAAATCCCTGAGATAGCCCAGACATAATGTTCGCAATACCCAGTGCCCGGAACTCTGCATCAGCATTAATTTCATAGCCATTTTTCGCGGCGAAACTGCGGGCGGTCAGCATCAGACTGACAAAACTCACTAAAGCCAGGTTCAGCGCCGGGATCACTAATTCTCGCATCGGACCGGGCTGGAACGCACCCCAGTTAACGACGGGTAAACCAGGCTGGAAGCCATCCCCCCCAATCGTGGCAATACCATACTGTTGCGCAGATGTTCCCCATACCAGTATCGTTGTTATCACAATGGCAATCAGAGGTGCTGGCCAGTGGCTGCGATACGTTTTGATAACCATTAAAATAATTAACGTTAAAAGTGATATCCCTATTGTTAATACATGGCTGTCTAAAAGTCGGCCTGGCAAGGCCAGTATTTTCTCAATAACCTGCGCTTCATCGAGCTTGATCCCCAAAACCTTGCCTAATTGCCCGACAATAATCGTCACGGCTACGCCATTAAGCAACCCTGTAAGAATGGGATGAGAAAGGAGATCGGCAAGTGCACCCAGATGAAATTTACTGGCAAGCAGGCACCACCCGCCCATCATCAATGTCATGACGATCGTCAGTTGCCAGTGCAGTTCAGGATTGCCTGCAGAAAGAGGAAACACGACGGCTGCAATCACGGCGCAGGTCGTTGCATCAGGGCCAACAATAAGCTGACGTGAAGAACCAAACAGTGCATAAGCTATCATCGGTAAAACGCAGGAATAGAGCCCCACTATTGCCCCAACACCCGCCAATTCAGCATAAGCGATAGCAACGGGTAGCGCTACAGCCGCAACGGATAATCCAGCTTTAACATCATGTTTTAGCCAGCTTTTATCGTAGGCTAACAAATTTTGTAACCCTGGCATGTACTTTAACAATAATTTTCCGAGCACTTTATTCTCCGGACAGGGATTATAGCCACGTAATATTGGCACACTTCTCAGTGAGGTTCTGGTTTCCAAATGCTCCGGAGTCAGGTCGATGCCTCTCAGTTCTTAATAAAACATCAGTCAACTCATTATTCTGACTGCTGTTAAGCATCATTTAAAAACTACCGCCCCATCATCTTTCCGGGGCGGCTCAAATTCGTCGCTATTGCGCGCTCATATCTATAAGCAACCCGCAATCAGAAACTGTACGTCACCTTCAGGCTTCCCGTTGGCGACGTTTTACGTTGCACGATCGGGCTATCACCCGCATCCCCCGTCAGCTGCGTTACGCCCGCGGAGGTAAGAACGCTCCAGCGCGAGGTGAGCCTGTAGGTCCAGTCAAGGTTCATCGACCAGGCGTAAATTCCCGCTCCGGCGTCATGTCGGGCAAATCCCGATGCGGCGGACTGGGCAGCATTAACCCCGTAGTACGTTTGCATGTACTTGCCGGAACCCCAGCTGCCCGTCAGCCCCAGCGTCACCGCATTTTTCGACGATGTGTAGAGCGGGCTGGAAATGCCGAAATGCACCGCTTCACCGTTGTCTCTCTCAGAAACCGGGATCTCAGCCTGCAGCTGCAGATTGAGCCAGTCGGTCACCTTATACCCCAGACCCGGCACCACGATAGCGGAACCTTTGATATCGCCCATCCCCCGCAGGTAGTCGCTGCCGGAGCTGATCGAATCACTGCTCACGTCTTTATCTTTACGGCCTGTTCGGTAGCTCACTGCGGCGTTGTAATCCAGGTTGCCAATGTTGTTTCCGTAACCGATACCCCGCGTAGTGCTGATAAAGAAACCATTTGCCATGGAATAATCTACTACCTGAGCTGCCGAGACCCGGCTTTTATCCGAACCCGAGTAGCGTGGCGCGACGTCCACGCCTCCCCCCAGGGTTAAGACATTGCCCTGTTTCTGCTCTGCCGCCAGTACCGGGGTTGCCAGTAACGCCAGAATAACGCCCGGCACGATGTTTTTCAGTCTGCGGCTCGGAAGTAAATAAGGGAAAGTATGACGCAGTTCGATGTTACTCATTGAAGAAGTCCTTTGGATTCAAATGATTGCAATGCCAGCGGTTTACACGCCAGAGCACTCATTCTGAATACTCACCCTGAGGTTCTTATGAGCCGAAAATGAAGAAAGGCTGAAGCGCGTGCGGGCGCTGTCAACCGAACGGATTTCCTGCTACCGTTTTTTTCTTAAGTTGTTCTTCATTCACTGTTGATACAGTTACCAATGTGAAAATCTTACTAATCGAAGACGACCTGGATCTCGGCAATGGCGTACGTATCGCCCTTTCAGATCAAGGATTTGATGTCATATGGGTTCGCCGTAAAGAGGATGCGCTGCATCAGCTTGAGGTCGGCGTGCCGGAACTTATTCTGCTCGACCTGGGGCTGCCCGACGGCGACGGCATGAGCCTGATGACGCGTTTGCGCCAGCAGCTTAAGGGGATCCCCGTCATTATCCTGACGGCGCGAGGCACCCTGCAGGATCGCCTGTGCGGGCTGGATGCTGGCGCAGACGACTATCTTGTCAAACCCTTCGTTCTCGCCGAACTGCTGGCGCGAGTCAGAGCCCTTGCGCGACGCAGCTACGGTTTTGAAAATGAAGCGATAGAAATCAGGAGCTTATCGCTTCATATCCCGACGCGTCGCGTAACGGTGAACGCGCGTCACGTTGAGTTGACGGCCAGTGAATATGCGCTGCTTGAAACGTTGATGCTGCGCGCTGACCGGGTGATCACGCGGCGGTTCCTGGAAGAGAGGATATTTGGCGCGAAGGAAAATCTCAGCAATGCGCTCGACGTGCATATGGGGAATTTGCGGCGAAAAATTGGTGACGGCTATGTACGAACGGTGCGGGGCGTCGGGTATGTCATTGATACCGTCGCTATCCAGAAGGTGACAGATTAATGCGAAATGTCTGGCACCAACTGAGGCGCCCAACGCTGGTACGGCGAATTATCATCGCCCAGATGCTGCTGCTTACCCTGCTGTGGTGTCTTTTTTTAACCTTTATTTTATTGGAAGACCTGCGTAGCCCTCCGATACTCACGGGAAGTAAGACTTACGAAACCATTTTTACTCTGGTTGATCTCAGTGACGAGCGCCCGCAGGATCGTAATGATGTTCTGGAAGCATTCAGCAAAGCGTTGCGGGAAGGCTATGGCGGCGGTGAAGATCCGGAGCTTTCGATTAACCTGATCGTTCGCAAAAACAACGAGGTTATTTTCTCTTCTGATGGTGCACCTACGGGGGTAAAAAACACCAGACTGGGCGAATTGCAGCGCGTTCAGAGTGAAGGCCACGCCTGGACGAGCCGCACGCTTAAATCCCCCCACTCCGACGTGGAGGTTACCCTTTTCACCCCTGCCGGAAGCTGGAACTTCTTTATCTACCTGAACTCGCGGGGCTACTACATTATGCCGTTGCTGGTGTGCATTCCTTTTCTTCTGTTTCCTGCGTGGCTGTCAATCCGCATTGCGATGCGCCCCTGGAGCAAGGTGGTTAATGAGATCTCATTACGTTCGCCTGACGATCTCTCCCCTTTAAAGGCTGTTCCCGGGCATAAGGAACTCCGCCAGATGGTGGACGCGATCAATGACTTTCTTGCCAGAGTGCGGGAAAGCGCGGAACGCGAACGGGTTTTCATTGCGGACGCCGCGCACGAGCTGCGTACGCCGCTGGCCGCGATGCGCATCAACGTGGAGGCGCTGCAGTCCTGGGTGAGCAGCGAGAGCCAGCGGCAGCTGCTTGCAGGGATTGTGCGCAGCAATAGCCGGGCGGCCCGTCTCGTCAACCAGCTGCTGCTGATGATGCACAGTGAAGCGCGCATTGACACCGCGATGGAGCCCGTGCCGCTAACCTCGCTCATACAAGAGCGGATGGCTGCGCTGGAGCCGCTAGCGTCCGGGCGCAAGATTGAGCTGGAATTCTTCGCTGAGGATGAGATTTGGATCGCTGGCGTCAGGGAGCGTCTGATGTCGCTTATAGACAATCTCATTGAAAACGCCGTGAAGTACAGTCCTGAGGGCGGGCGGATTCAGGTGGAGGTATGCTCAGCAGATACATCAGCCCAGCTACGCGTCTCCGATCGGGGGCCGGGTATCCCGGTTGAATTGCGCGAGCGCGTATTCGACCGGTTTTTCCGCGACCCCAATCAGCTGCAAAGCGGGAGCGGACTGGGGCTTGCCATTGTCAAAGCCGTTGCACAGCAGCACGGCAGCAGCGTAAACCTGAGTACTTCCGCAGAAGGTGGCCTGCTGGTGACGGTTGACTTCCCGAACCGCACGTATAGCTAAACCGGAACAGGGTGTTTGATCGCAAATGCCGCAGATTGCTTCAAAAAAATTACTGTATTTGTTATATTGTTGTTTATTGCTTATTCACCTCTGCGGTGCCAAAAAGAACAAGATTCACCGCAACCCAGGAAAGAGAAATGTTAGATTACCGCTTCCCGACAGCTTTGCAGATGGTTCTCAGCGTAGCGATGGCGGAGCAACTAGGTGAACGTTCGACGAGTGCGATTCTGGCCTACGGCCTGGAAGCCAACCCGAGCTTTATCCGCAAATTGATGGTTCCACTCACGCGTGACGGCATTATCGTCTCAACGCTTGGCCGCAACGGCTCAATTCATCTTGGACGTCCGCCGGAAGAGATTACCCTGCGCGATATCTACCTTTCAGTCACCGAAGATAAAAAACTCTGGGCGTCGCGCCCGGACGTGCCGGCCCGCTGCGTGGTCAGCGCGAACGCCTGCTGGTACTTCAAATCTATTTCCGAAGAAGCAGAGCAGGCCTCGCTCGCGGTATTAGCGCGCCACACCGTGGCAAGCGCGCTGGACGAGTTTAAAAAAGCCGATACCAGCGGGTGCGATCCTTTACCTGAACTGATTGCCCAGTACAAAAAAGCCCAGTAATTTACGCAAAAAAAACCGCCCTCATAGTGAGTGCGGTTTTTTGTTATCTGCGATATCCCTACGCAGGCAGAACCTCTCTTTCCTCTTTGCCGCGCGTCACGAACTTACGCAGCGTCACGTAAAAGACCGGCGTCAGGAACAGACCAAACAGCGTCACGCCCAGCATCCCGGAGAAGACCGTAATCCCGGTGACGCCGCGTACTTCTGCGCCCGCGCCGTGGCCGAGGATCAGCGGAATGGTCCCGGCGATAAAGGCGATGGAGGTCATCACAATCGGACGTAAACGCAGGCGGCACGCTTCCAGCGCTGCTTCCATGATGCCTTTCCCCTGAATTTCCAGCTCGCGGGCAAACTCCACGATAAGAATCGCGTTTTTACAGGCCAGCCCCATCAACACCACCAGCCCCACCTGCACGAAGACGTTGTTATCGCCCCCGGTCAGCCAGACGCCAAACAGCGCGGAAAGCATGGTCATCGGAACGATAAGGATCACCGCCAGCGGCAGCGTCCAGCTTTCATACAGCGCCGCCAGCACCAGGAACGCCAGCAGTACCGCGACCGGGAAGACGATCAGCGCCGTATTGCCCTGCGTGGCCTGCTGGAAGCTCAGATCCGTCCATTCAATGTTCATTCCGTTTGGCAGGATCTGCTTAGACATCGCGTCCAGCTGCGTCATCGCCTGCGCGGACGAGAGTACGCGCGGGTCGGCATCGCCAATCAGATCCGCCGCCGGGTAGCCATTGTAGCGGATCACCGGATCCGGTCCGTAGGTGGTCGTGATTTTCACCATACTACCAATTGGCACCATTTCGCCCTGGCTATTCCGGGTGCGTAAATTCGCAATATCTTCCACGCTGTCGCGGAACTGCCCGTCTGCCTGCGCCATCACGCGCCAGGTGCGCCCGAACTGGTTGAAGTCGTTCACGTACGACGAGCCCAGATAGGTTTGCAGCGTACCGAACAGATCGGTCAGCGACACGCCCTGCGCTTTCGCCTTATCGCGGTCAACCTGCACGTCCAGCTGCGGAACGTTAGCCTGATAGGTTGAGATCGGGAAGTGCATTCCCGGCGTCTGCATAATCGCACCGGACATGGTGTTCACCGCGTTTTGCAGCGCGCCATAGCCCAGACCCGCGCGATCCTGAATATACAGCGAGTAGCCAGACCCCTGACCCAGCCCCAGAATCGGCGGCGGCAGAATGGAGAAACCAAAGCCCTGCTGGATTTGCGCGATTTTCGCGTTGATCTCTGCGTTAATTTCCGCCGCAGAGTGCTTGCGCTGGTCAAACGGCTTCAGGCCAAAAAACACCGTCCCGGTATTCGGCGTGTTGGTAAACTGCAGCGCGTTCAGCCCCGGGAAAGCCACCGCGTAGTCTACGCCTTCGGTATTCATGCCGATTTCGCTCATTTTGCGGATCACCGCGTCGGTGCGCGCCAGCGACGAGCCTTCCGGCATCTTCACGCCGCCAATCAGGTAGAGCTTATCCTGTGTCGGAATAAACCCGCCGGGTACCGCTTTAAACATGACGCCCGCGGCACACAGCAGCAGCAGATACACCACAAACACCGCGCCGCGTCGGCCAAGCGTTTTGCCCACCAGCCCCTGATAGCCGTTAGAGCTACGATGGAAAAAGCGGTTAAACGGACGGAAAATCCAGCCGAACAGGCGATCGATAAGCCGGGTCGGGAAGTCTTTCGGCGCGCCGTGCGGTTTTAACAGCAGCGCGGCCAGCGCCGGAGAGAGCGTCAGCGAGTTGATGGCGGAGATCACCGTGGAAATCGCTATCGTCACCGCAAACTGCTTGTAGAACTGACCGGTTACGCCTGAGAGGAACGCCATCGGCACGAACACCGCGCACAGCACCAGCGCAATCGCGATAATGGGCCCGGAGACTTCACGCATCGCCTGATGCGCCGCCGCAAGCGGCGCAAGCCCCTCTTCAATGTTTCGCTCGACGTTTTCCACCACCACGATGGCATCGTCCACCACGATACCAATCGCCAGCACCAGCCCGAATAAACTCAGGGTGTTAAGCGAAAAGCCCAGCAGATAGAGAATGCTGAACGTCCCCACCACCGACACCGGCACCGCGATCAGCGGAATGATCGACGCGCGCCAGGTTTGCAGGAACAGGATCACCACCAGTACAACCAGCACCACCGCTTCCAGCAGGGTTTGCACCACCGCACGGATGGAGTCGCGCACGAAAACCGTCGGATCGTAAGGTGCCGCCCACTTCATATCTTCCGGGAAACGGGTAGACAGCTCGTCCATTTTGGCGCGCACCGCGTTAGACAAATCGATGGCGTTCGCCCCCGGTGACTGGAAGATACCAATCCCGACCGCGTCTTTATTGTTAAGCTGAGAACGCAGCGCATAGCTGCCGGAACCCATTTCAATACGCGCCACGTCGCGCAGGCGGACGACCGAACCGTCCTCCGACGTTTTCAGGACAATGTTGCCAAACTCTTCTTCGGTATGCAGACGACCCTGGGCGTTAATGGAGATCAGGAAATCGCTCTCTTTCGGCAGCGGCTCGGCGCCAAGCTGCCCGGCGGAGACCTGCACGTTCTGCTCCTGCATTGCCGTGACCACGTCCGAGGCGGTCAGCCCGCGGGCCGCGACCTTGTTCGGATCCAGCCAGATGCGCATCGCGTATTCACCGGAGCCGAAAATCTGAATCTGGCCGACGCCGGGCAGACGCGCCAGCTCGTCCTTCACCTTCAGCGTGGCGTAGTTGCGCATATACAGTGAATCATACTTGCCGTTGGGGGAGAACAGATGCACCACCAGCGTCAGCGTTGGCGACTGCTTCTGCGTCGTGATGCCCAGGCGCCGCACGTCTTCCGGCAGACGCGCCTCGGCCTGTGCTACGCGGTTTTGCACCTGCACCTGCGCCTGATCCGGATCGGTACCCGGACGGAACGTGACGGTAGTAACCAGCACGCCGTCCGAGCCGGCAACGGATTTCATGTACATCATGTTCTCGACGCCGTTGATCGCCTCTTCCAGCGGCGTCGCCACGGTCTCGGCAATCACTTTCGGGTTGGCGCCCGGATACTCCGCGCGCACCTGTACGCTTGGCGGTACGACGTCAGGATATTCACTCACCGGCAGAAGCGGGATGGCGATTAATCCTGTGATAAAAATCAGAATCGACAGTACGGCAGCGAAAATCGGCCTGTCGATGAAAAAGCGGGAAAAGTCCATGGGAAGGATTCTCAGGTCAAGTGATCAGTTGAGGGCGTTGCTGGTGGTCATGGCGACGGTTTTCGCGTTCACCGGCATACCCGGCATGAACACTTTCTGTAGACCGTCAACGATGACCTTATCGCCAGGTTTCAGCCCCTGCTGCACGATGCGTAAACCGTCGGCCAGACGCCCCGGCGTAATATCGCGACGCTGCGCTTTACCCTCTTTATCCACGATATAGACATACTTGCGATCCTGGTCAGTCAGTACCGCTTTGTCGTCAATAAGCATGGCCTGGAATTCCGCGCTGCCCGGCAGGCGCACGCGGGCAAAGAGTCCCGGCGTGAACTGACGCTGCGCGTTATCCAGCAGCGCGCGCATGCGGATCGTACCGGTACTCGGCGTGAGCTGATTATCAAGGAAATCTACTTTACCCTGATGGGGGTAGCCCTCCTCGCCGGCAAGGCCGATCTCAACCGGTAGCGCCGTATGGTGGCTGGACGCCCCCTGCCCGTTGCGGGCGAGATTTTGATAGTGAAGATAGGTTGACTCATCCACGTCAAAGTAGACGTAAACCGTCTTCTGCGAGACCAGGGTGGTGAGCACGCTGGCGCTGTCGCCCGCGGAGACCAGATTGCCGCTGGTGATTAACGCCCGGCTGGCGCGACCATCAATAGGAGCCGTCACTTTGGTGAAGTCGAGATTGAGCTGCGCGGCGTCTACCGCAGCCTGGGCTGCGCGAATATCGGCCTGTGCCTGAATGGCGGCCGAACGGCGCTGCTCCCACTCTTCACGGGATACCAGGTTGGTATTGATGAGTTTATCGGTACGGTTAGCCTCGCTTCGCGCCAGGCTGGCCTGCGTTTTGGCTCTCTCCAGCGTCGCCTGCGCCTGCTCCAGCGCGGCGCGATAGGTTCGGTCATCAATCGTGAACAGCACCTCACCCTTTTTCACCTCCTGGCCGTCGGTGAAATTCACTTTGTCGATGTAGCCAGAGACACGGGGACGAAGCTGCACGCTTTCCACGGCTTCAATCCGGCCGTTAAAGCTATCCCACTGGCTAATGGATTTCACAACCACGTCTGCAGCATTAACGGCGGGCGCGGGCGGCGCGGCATTTTGCGCGACGCTGTCATCACATCCGACGAGCAGCACGGAGAGCATCATCGCTCCCAGCGCATTCAGATGATAGTTTCCCCAGGTTTTTTGCAGGCTCATTATTTTTATTCCGGTAATTGTAGCCGCCGGGCAAGACGCAGCGGGAGGTGCCGCGCCACTTCCTTTGTCCGGGCTGGCTTAAGGCCATTTGTGTCGTTCATCGCCACAAAACTGTAACAGTTTCGAATACACTATCGCGGCGATTGTAGGAATGCGCCTAACTAAGTGCAAGAATAATTGTTGCACTTTATGTGCTATTTGAGGCGGCGATAAAAGGCCCGTTTCGGGCAAGGATTTAAATGCAACAATAATACTTGCAATTATCGTGAAACCAGGCCACCTTAAAATGCAACAGACAAAGATACCTTTCTATCGCTGCGTGGGGGAAACCTGATGAACACTGGCGCATTTATGCATGATTTACTCGACTGGATTGACAACAACCTCGACAGTCGCCTGGACATTGAGACCGTCTCCAGGCGC
Organism: Enterobacter cloacae complex sp. P17RS; assembly: GCF_014895885.1. Classification (NCBI taxonomy): domain Bacteria; kingdom Pseudomonadati; phylum Pseudomonadota; class Gammaproteobacteria; order Enterobacterales; family Enterobacteriaceae; genus Enterobacter; species Enterobacter cloacae complex sp. P17RS. Next base: position 160,324 of record NZ_JADBQK010000007.1, on the reverse strand, counting down.
TCTGGCTACTCGAAATGGCACCTCCAGCGCCTGTTTAAAGAGCACACGGGCTATCCCCTCGCCGGCTATATTCGCGCGCAAAAGCTGCAAAAATCGGTTGAGCGCTTAGCCCACAGCGATGAGCCCATCCTGAACGTGGCAATCGCGCTCGGGTTTGACTCTCAGCAGTCGTTCAACCGCAGCTTTAAGCGCCAATTCGGTCAGGCACCTGGCGCATGGCGACGCAGTATCGGCGGCCGTGAAACGCAGCCGATGCACCAGTAGCTCACTTTTTACTGCAACATCATCCCGAAGCTGCTATACTGTATATAAATACAGTATGAGAGGTGCGTGATGGCTGTTGAAATAAAATATGTTGTCGTTAGAAAAGGTGAAGAGAAAATGACATTTGCCAGTAAGAAAGAGGCTGACGCTCACGACAAGCTGCTCGATATGGCAGACGCGTTCACCGACTGGCTGTTGCAAAGCGGAATGCAGATGGATGAAACGCAGGCTGAAAATCTTGGTCTGTATCTCGCCGAGCAGAAAGAGACCGTGCAGCATATTCTGCGCACCAGCAAGCTCCCTGCTCTCGATGCCCCTGCGTCTGACAGTAAAAAAATCAGAGCGGTAAAAGCTGCCTGATTGCCACATCGTCACCGAACCTGACGCCGCAAGCAGCATGCTGCTTGCGGCTTTTTATTAACGTCACGCGCCGGATTGCGGCAAGGCATCAATCATCTCTTGTAATTCATTGTACAATCTTGCCACATGGAAACCATCGCACACGGAATGATGAACCTGAACGGCAAGGGGCAATAATACTTTGCCATCTTGTTCATAGTATTTTCCAAGCGTAAACATAGGGGCAAAAAAGTTCTTCATGTGCGCAACGTTGACGTTAAAGCTGGTAAAACTCACCCAGGGAATACCCGATATGAAAAAAATATTTTCCCGGGATTCTTCTTTAGGCCAATAAGAAAAATTATTACCGTAGCGCGCAATGTCTTCAGTATAGGTGTTCTGGAAGTGCTGAATATTGCCATCGTAATGGCTCCATAATGATGAAAAGGTCTCTGTTTCATTATGGAAAATGGTATAGTTTGGATGAATTTCGTTCCATATAATAAGCTCATTGTCTTTCATAGCCATACGGAACTCAGGATGACTGTTGACGATTTTCGAAATGAGAAAAATAATAGTCGGGTAAAATTTCCAGCCGACCGCTTTGATATGTTTTAACAGCGCAGTAATATCGATTAAAACCGTCTGGTTAAACGTCGACTGAGCGAACCCCTGAAAAATCTCAAAATGTTCCTTCCTTGCCCAACGAGATAAGTCAACGGACGTATATTCAGGGGTTATTTTTTCCATTTCTAAGCCTTTAATGAGCAAGCATATCTCTGATGTTAGCCTAAATTTTTTCCATGCATTAAGCAAGCAGGCGCCTCTGGAGAAAACGGCGCGGAATAACCGCCATTACGCCCCTGAAGACGTAACGTTTCCGCTTAAAACGCGCTGACCTGCCCGTACAGCGCACTCCTCACTCAATATTATCCCTCCCTCTTCGCGCAAAGGGTGTATTGTTTTTAAATGATTAATCCCCCTGAAGAGAAACGGTGTCATGATTAACATCCTCGGTAAAACCACCTCCATCAACGTTCGTAAAGTGCTCTGGACCTGTGAAGAAGCGGGCATCCCTTACCTGCAGGAAGACTACGGCAGCGGTTTTGCCTCAACAGAAACGGATGACTTCCGCGCGCTGAACCCCAACGCCATGGTGCCGGTGCTGATGGATGACGATTTCGTGCTGTGGGAGTCCAACGCCATCTGCCGCTATCTGGTGCGCAAGGCCGGACGTCACGATCTGCTGCCTGCAGAGCCGCAGGCCTGCGCCAACGTTGAGCGCTGGATGGACTGGCAGGCAACTGAATTCAATAACGCCTGGCGCTATGTCTTCCCGGCGCTGGGACGGAAAAACCCGGACTTTAACGACCCTGCGCGCATTGCGGCGGGAATAAAAGAGTGGAACCACTGCATCACCATTCTGGAAAACCAGCTGCAGCGCACCGGGGCCTTTGCGGCGGGCGAGACGTTTACCCTTGCGGACGTGGTGCTTGGGCTGTCAGTGAATCGCTGGAAGATGACGCCGTTTGACAAGCCCGACGTGCCGGCGATTGAGGCCTGGTATGAGCGCCTCAACCAGCGCCCGGCGTTTTTGCGTCACGGCAATAATGGCATGATATAAATTATTTACGCCCACACCTTGAGCAAGGATATTTTATTTAATTACTAAACCCTGATTGGCGTCAGAGGGAATAATAATTAAGCCATATCCTGGACAGCCCGTTGCACCGCTTTGCTAGCCTGACTATTCAGGCAAAGCTCAACCCGGAGGTATTCTTGCTGATTAGACTCAAGAAAGAACGAACGCATAAGGAGGATCGTCGGCTTGCCCTCTGGCTGGCGACCTCGGCAGGTTTGCTTAACGCCATCGCCCTTGGGGCATTTGGCTTTTTCCCCTCTCACATGACCGGCAATACCTCACAATTATCCAGCGAAGTCTCCTCCACCGATCTGAGCGATATGATTTTCTTTGGCTCGATTATTCTCTCTTTTGTCACCGGCGCCATCCTTGCTCGTCTTATTGTACTCTGGGGCATTATCCACAATATCAGGCTGGTTTTTTGCCAAATCCTTTTCGTCGAGGGGGTACTATTGACCGGCATCTCTCTCTACGAGATGTATTTCCACGCCCTCACGAGCAACCGCGAGATTATTATTTTTCTGTGCGGCCTGATGGGCATTCATAATTCAACCTCCACGCAGCTCTCCGGAGGGCGGGTGAGATCGACGCACATTACCGGCACGCTAACGGATGCAGGCATATCACTGGCCTCCGTGCTGGTGGCGATGCTTCGCAGGGATTTCTCGAAGGATACCGCGGCACAAAAAAGTCAGCTGAAAACTCACTTAACCACTATTTTCTCGTTTATGAGCGGAGGGATTGCTGGGCTGCTGTTGTTCAGATGGATTGGGTTTAACGCCATGCTGGCGCTTGGGCTGCTGCTCGCGATTGTTGCCATTTTTTCTATCATTAGCATCTCGGTTCGCGTTCGCCGGGTTCGTGCCTCTATCTAAATAACGAACGACTCTCGGCGTAAGGGCGCCCTTTAATATGTGACACTGTCACTATTGAAAATTCTCTTTAGGACTATTCTGCCCGGCACGCAACCAGCCCTTACGCCATAAGGCTTTAATTAAGGTTGTCACTAATTTCATAGGGTTACTGATTCCCCCCTTCGCTGGAACCCTTCCCAAACGCTTGCTATAGGTCAATTACCCCTGCCGAAACATGGCATAACAACAGGCAACCGGTGGTTGCTATAACGCATGCGCACAGGGAGACACACCGCAATGCACCCATTACTCAAACGCTCGCTGCTGTTTGTCGGCGCCATTCTCGTGGTCCTCGCCCTCCTCGTTTGGGGAATCGGGCTTGAGACAATCAAGGCGCGCCAGGTTGACCTGGTCTACCTCGGGCAACAGCACATGATTCTGGTTTTCTCGTCGATGTTTTTTGCCCTGCTGGTGGGCATTCCGGCCGGTATTCTGATGAGCCGTCCGGCCGCGCGGGGCGTCGCCGAATACGTGATGCAAATCTTTAATGTCGGCAACACCCTGCCGCCGCTGGCCGTGCTGGCGCTGGCGATGGTGGTGATTGGTATCGGCGATACGCCCGCCATCATCGCCCTGTTCCTCGCCTCGCTGCTGCCGATTGTGCGCAATACCTACGCCGGGCTGTGCTCGGTCCCGTCGTCGCTGCTGGAAGCGGCAAACGGGATTGGGATGACCAAATGGCAGCGCCTGTGCCAGGTTGAGCTGCCCAACGCCTGGCCGGTTATGCTCTCGGGGATCCGCATCGCCACCGCCATTAACGTCGGTACCGCGCCGCTGGCGTTTCTGATTGGCGCCAGCAGCTACGGCGAGCTGATTTTCCCGGGCATTTACCTGAACGATTTCCCAACCCTGATCCTCGGCGCGGCGGCCACCGCCCTGTTCGCCCTGATCCTCGACACCCTGCTGGCGGCGCTGGGTCGCGTGATGAGTCCCCATCTCGCTCGATAACAATAACAAGGAGCTTTTATGAGACTGATATCCAGCCTGGCGGCGCTGTGTGCCGCGGCGCTGTTCACCGGCCAGGCGATGGCGGCCCCGCTGATTCTGGCGACCAAGAGCTTTACCGAGCAGCACATTCTCTCGGCGATGACCGTACAGTACCTGCAAAAGAAAGGTTTCCAGGTTCAGCCAAAAACCAATATCGCCACGGTGATCTCCCGCAACGCGATGATCAACAAGCAGATTGATATGACCTGGGAGTACACCGGCACGTCGCTGATCATCTTCAACCACATCAACAAGCGCATGTCACCGCAGGAGTCCTGGGAGACGGTGAAGCGCCTGGATGCGAAGCACGGTCTGGTGTGGCTCAAACCCGCCGATATGAACAACACCTATGCCTTCGCCATGCAGCGCAAGCGCGCCGAGGCGGAGCATATCAACACCATGTCGGAGATGGTGGCGAAAATTGAACAGGTTCGCAAAACCAACCCGGACAAAAACTGGCTGCTGGGCTTAGACCTTGAATTTGCCGGGCGCAGCGACGGCATGAAGCCTCTGCAGGAGGCCTATAAGATGGATCTGGACCGTCCGCAAATCCGCCAGATGGACCCGGGTCTGGTCTATAACGCCGTGCGCGACGGCTTCGTCGACGCCGGGCTGGTTTACACCACCGACGGGCGCGTGAAGGGCTTTGATCTCAAAGTGCTGGAAGATGATAAAGGCTTCTTCCCGAGCTACGCGGTCACCCCGGTGGTGCGCAAGGACACCCTGGAGGCCAATCCCGGTCTGGAAGAGGCGCTCAATACCCTCTCGGCCCAGCTCAACAACGACGTTATCACCGAGCTGAACAAGAAAGTGGATATTGACCATCAGTCACCGCAGCAGGTCGCCCGCGATTTCCTGCGTAGCAAGCAGCTGCTGTAGGAGGCGCTATGGATACCGTTCACTACATTCTGGACAACTGGGACTATCTGTTAACCCTCACGCTGCAGCATCTGTGGCTGGTGGCGCTGGCCGTGGGCTTAGCGATTATCATCGGCGTCCCGCTGGGCATTCTGATTGTGCGCCACAAGTGGCTGGCGACGCCGGTGCTGGGGATTGCCACCATCGTGTTGACCATCCCGTCCATTGCCCTGTTTGGCCTGATGATCCCGCTGTTTTCGCTGATCGGTCAGGGGATTGGCGCCCTGCCCGCAATCACGGCGGTGTTTCTCTACTCGCTGCTGCCGATCGTGCGTAACACCCACACGGCGCTCGACAGCCTGCCGCCGGGCCTGCGCGAAGCCGGACGCGGCATCGGCATGACGTTCTGGCAGCGTCTGCGCTGGGTGGAAATTCCGATGGCGCTGCCGGTGATTTTCGGCGGGATCCGCACCGCCGTGGTGATGAACATCGGCGTGATGGCGATTGCCGCCGTGATTGGCGCGGGCGGACTTGGCCTGCTGCTGCTTAACGGCATCGGCGGAAGCGATATTCGTATGTTGATTGCGGGCGCGCTGATGATCTGTCTTTTAGCGATTGTGCTCGACTGGCTGCTGCACCGTCTGCAGGTGGTTCTGACTCCAAAGGGGATTCGATAATGATAAAACTGGAAAACCTCACCAAACAATTTTCACAGAAGCACGGCCAGACCTTTAAGGCCGTCGATAACGTCAATCTGAACGTGCCCGAAGGGGAAATGTGCGTCCTGCTCGGCCCGTCCGGCTGCGGAAAGACCACCACCCTGAAGATGATTAACCGACTTATCACCCCAAGCAGCGGAAACATCCTGATTAACGGCGAGGACACCAGCGGGATGGACACCGTCACCCTGCGCCGCAACATCGGCTACGTGATCCAGCAGATTGGCCTGTTCCCGAACATGACCATTGAAGAGAACATCACCGTCGTGCCGCGCATGCTGGGCTGGGATAAAGCGCGCTGCAAAGCCCGCGCCGAAGAGCTGATGGATATGGTGGCAATGGATCCGCACAAGTTCCTCCACCGTTATCCGCGCGAGATGTCCGGCGGCCAGCAGCAGCGTATTGGCGTTATTCGCGCCCTGGCGGCGGATCCTCCGGTACTGCTGATGGATGAACCCTTCGGTGCGGTGGACCCGATCAACCGTGAGGTGATCCAGAACCAGTTCCTGGAGATGCAGCGCAAGCTGAAAAAAACCGTCATGCTGGTGAGCCACGATATCGACGAAGCCCTTAAGCTCGGGGACCGCATCGCGGTCTTCCGTCAGGGGAAAATCGTCCAGTGCGCCAGCCCGGACGAGCTGCTGGCGAAACCGGCGAACGAATTTGTCGGCTCGTTTGTCGGTCAGGACCGCACGCTGAAGCGCCTGCTGCTGGTCTCCGCCGGCGACGTCACCGATCAGCAGCCGACCATTACGGTACGGGGTTCGACTCCGCTCCCGGAAGCCTTTGCAACCATGGATGATAACGATATTCGCGCGATTACCGTGGTTGACGAGCACGGCAAGCCGCTGGGCTTTGTGAAGCGTCGCGAAGCGCGTAACGCCAGCGGGACCTGCGCCGACATCCTGCATCCGTTCCGCATGACCGGCAAAGCCGAAGACAACCTGCGCGTGGTGCTGTCACGCCTGTATGAGAGCAACACCAGCTGGATGCCGATCGTGGATGAGGACGGGCGCTACAACGGCGAGATTTCGCAGGATTATATTGCCGAGTATCTGAGTTCAGGGCGTACGCGCCGGGCGCTGAATATTCATAGCGACAGTTAATTTTTCCAGCCGGGCATCGCCCGGCTTTTTCGCACGCATACCTTTTGCTAACCCCACGATTTCCCGCCACAATATTGTATCGTCCCCGTTTACTCGCGACCCATGCAACGTCTTCATTCGTACCCCGACATCCGCGCAATGTTTCGCCGACTCCTGATTGCCACCGTCACCGGCGTGCTGGCCGCGCTGGCCGTTGCGGTGTTCCGCCACAGCATGTACCTGCTGGAGTGGCTGCTTCTGAGCAACGACAGCGGCAGCCTGGTGAATGCCGCCGCGTCGCTCTCCCCCTGGAGGCGCGCGCTGACGCCCGCGCTGGGGGGGCTGGCTGCCGGGCTGTTGCTCTGGGGATGGCAGCGCCTGACCGCCCAGCGGCCTCATGCCCCTACCGATTATATGGAAGCGCTGGAGACCGGCGACGGTCAGTTTGATTACGGCGCCAGCCTGGTGAAGTCCCTTGCCTCACTGCTGGTCGTGGCCAGCGGAAGCGCCATCGGGCGCGAAGGGGCGATGATCCTGCTTGCCGCCCTCGCCGCCTCCTTTTTTGCCAGGCGCTTTACGCCCAAATCGGAATGGAAGCTTTGGATCGCCTGTGGCGCCGCCGCCGGGATGGCCAGCGCCTACCATGCTCCGTTAGCGGGAAGCCTGTTTATTGCAGAGATTCTGTTTGGCACGCTGATGCTGGCCTCGCTCGGCCCCGTGGTGATTGCGGCGGTGGTGGCGCTTCTTACGACGCAACTCCTGGCACCGGGTGCCGGTACGCTCTACGAGGTCCATCTGAGCGGCATTCTCACCGCGGCAGATTATGCCCTGCTGGTCGCGATGGGGCTGCTGGCAGGTCTCTGCGGACCGCTGCTGATGTGGCTAATGGCGTTCAGCCACGGGCTTTTCCTGCGTCTCAGGCTTTCGCCGCCGTGGCAGCTGGCGCTCGGCGGCTTGATTGTCGGGCTGCTTTCTCTTTTGACGCCGAAGGTTTGGGGGAACGGCTACAGCGTGGTTCAGGCTTTTCTGCTCGCCCCGCCGCTGCTGTCGGTGATTGCCGGCGTGTTCATCTGTAAATTGCTGGCGGTGCTGGCAAGCAGCGGTTCGGGTGCGCCGGGCGGGGTATTTACGCCTACGCTGTTTGTCGGTATGGCTACGGGGATGCTGTTCGCGCAGCTTTTCGCGCTGTGGCTGCCGGGTTCTGAGACGGCCATGTTGCTGGGGCTGGCCGGGATGGCAACGCTGCTCGCTGCGACCACGCATGCACCCATTATGTCGGCGCTGATGGTCTGTGAAATGACCGGGCAGTATTTTTTACTGCCCGGTTTACTGGTCGCCTGCGTGATAGCGTCCGTACTGTCGCGGACGTTACGCCACGACTCGATCTACGGTCAACACGCCACCGAGGGCAGAGAGATCGATGTACTGCGCTAGCTCGCGCTGCTCGGCGCGAGGCAGATAAGGCAGCTCGCCCACCAGCGGGCCAGGCAGTTTGGTGCTCAGTACGTCGATGATCTCCGCGTAGTGCGCGAGGCCTGGATTAATACGGTTTGCCACCCAGCCAGCCAGCGGCAGGCCGTCATTGGCAATCGCCTGCGCCGTCAGCAACGCGTGGTTGATACACCCTTCCTGGATCCCCACTACCATCACTACCGGCAGCTGCTCCTGCACGACCCATTCAGACAGCGGGCGCAGGTCATTCATCAGGCTGCGCCAGCCGCCCGTTCCTTCGACGACTACGTGATCGACCTGCTCACTCAGGTTCGCCAGCCCGTCGGATAACAGGGAATAATTGATCGGGCCGCTGTGCGCCACGCTGCTTTCATCTTCGCTTAACGCAATAGGATTGACCGCGTGATAAGGCAGTTCCAGCGACGAGACGCTTTGCAGCACCAGGGCGTCTTTATTTCGCAATCCCTCTGGCGTCTCTTTACTCCCTTTTGCGACCGGTTTGTACCCAGCGACGCGTTTACCGCTTGCTGTCAGAGCCTGCAGCAATGCGCGGGATACAACGGTCTTGCCGACAGAGGTATCTGTACCAGTAACAAAGAAACGCTTAAGCATGACTCACTCCACCTCTTGGGTATGCTTCGAAAATATCAACCAGGTAAATAATTCAGTGGAGGAAGTCTACGGGATGCGTGCGCTACCCGGCTTGAGATAGCGCAATTTTTCTTACATCTGCGGAAAAGAGTTAACCCTGTAACAGGCGGATAAGCAGCGAGCCGTTGTACATGGCATCTTTGACCAGCGCCGCGCCGGCCATCGTGCCCTGGTTGGAAAATTGGGTACTTTCTACCGCAATATTTCTGCTGTAGGCGGGAAGCGACTGCTGCTGAATACAGGCCGTAATCGCCGGGAAGAGGATCTCCGCCGCCTGGCTGAGCGGTGAGCCGATCAGGATTTTTTGCGGATTGAAGAGGTTCACCATAATCGCCAGAATGCGGCCTACGTTATTACCCACCCCGGTAATAATGTCCTTCGCCAGCAGATCCCCCTCACGCGCGGCGGCGCAGAGGGAATCCACCGTTAAGGGTTGGCCGTGAAGCGAGGAGCTCATGGACTGACTGAGCCTCACCTGCGCCAGTTCGAGCACGCTTTCCACGCTGGCGATCGTCTCCAGACAGCCGTGGTTCCCGCAGTAGCAGCGTTTACCGTACGGGTCGACCTGGGTATGACCAATTTCCACCAGGCTGCTGCTCCCGGCGTGGAGAAGCCGTCCGTCGGTGATCACCCCCGCCCCGACGTTGTGGTCGATGACCACCTGAATGACATCCCGCGCACCGCGCGACGCGCCAAACAGCGCTTCCGCCATCGTCCAGGCGCTGATGTCGTGCTGAATATAGACCGGGACGCCGGTATGGTTTTCCAGCACTTCGCCCAGCGGCATCTCTTTAACATCGTCGTAAAACGGCATGCGGTGAACAATACCATTTTCGGTATCAATAATGCCGGGCATGGTGATGGCAATCGCCGTTAAGCGTTCAAGCCGCTGCTGATGGCGAATAAAGAAGCGATCGATATGGGAGACAATCGCATCGAGAAGCGGTTCCTCGGCGTTGAGCGGCAGCTCAAGTCGGTCTTCCACCACCAGCTTGCTGCTGAGATCGCGCAGCGCAAGGAAGATCTCTCCGCGGCTGATGCGCAGCGAGAGGTAGTGCCAGGCTTCCGTCTCGACCACCAGGCCGACCGCCGGACGACCACGGCTGCCCGGCTCCTGAATTTCCGTCTCCTGGACCAGGTGCGCTTCCAGCATTTCGCGGACAATTTTGGTGATACTGGCAGGTGCCAGCTGTGCCAGGCGCGACAGATCGATACGCGAAACCGGACCAAGCTGATCAATCAGGCGATACACCGCGCCAGCGTTGGTCTGCTTAATCTGATCAATATGCCCTGGCTGACTATCAGCAACCACCTCGTACTCCCTTATTTTCGAGCTTCGAAATAAACTGTTGGCTATGGTGAAGCACTTCCATGGGTGTCGTCAAATATTTACTTAGCCTTGTGATTTACCGCACATTTTTACCCGTTTTCCAGGGAAATATCAGACCGCGGAAGCCTGGATTAACCGCTGTTTGAAGCGCTGGGCAGCATGACTCTGTTCGCGATGTTTTGACCACACTAGCCACATCTCTGAAACGGCATCCTCTTCGGCGATAGCAACCCAGCGCATCTCGCGCAGCTGTACCCGCTTAAAGGAGGCCGGGAGTATCGACACGCCCAGCCCGGCGGCGACCAGGCCGATAATGGTCATCGCCTCTCCCACTTCCTGGGTAATGACCGGCGCCAGATCGTAGCGGCGCATCAGCCCAAGGATATCGTCATACAGGCCCGTCCCGACCTGCGGGTCAAAAAAGACAAACGGCTCTTTTGCCAGCTCCGCCAGCGAAACCGCCGGACGCGACGCCAGCGGGTGATCGTTCGGGATCATGGCCATCAGCGGTTCGCGCAGGATAACCTCCCACGCCAGCGTGTCCGGCAGCTGGGTATTACGCATCAGCGCCAGATCGAGCGCACCTTCGTTCAGCGGCGCAATCTGCTCGCGGGTATTAATTTCGCGCGTCTGAATATGCACGTCCGGAAAATGACGGCGGAAGGACGAAAGCGTCTGCGAGACGGCGCTGATAAACGGCGCGGACGAGGTAAACCCGATCCGCAGCTCCCCGGCTTCCCCAAGATAGAGCCGTTCCGCCCGGGCAGCGGCGTCGTCGACCATGCTCAGAATTTGTCGGCTGTCGATCAGAAACTGCTTACCCGCTGCCGTCAGGCTCACGCTGCGGTTGGTGCGGGCCAGAAGACGCGCCCCGACCTGCTGTTCGAGGATTTGAATCTGCTGGCTTAAAGGCGGCTGAGAAATGTTCAGCCGTGCCGCCGCGCGGCCAAAATGCAGTTCCTCAGCGACGGCGACAAAATAGCGAAGATGACGCAGCTCGATATTCATATTTTTAAAGTATCATTTGAGATTATTAATATATTAGACAGAATATTTACATTTTCCTACCCTGTACGTGTGGTCATACCCGTCACCAGAAATCACGGGGATGTTTAAGCAAGGAAACTGTGTGAGTCGTACATCTACCATTGATATCGAGCCGGCCAGAGATATTAATGATTTGCCTGTAGCATCGCAGCCGGTTCAGTTCATCAAACGTGGTACCCCCCAGTTTATGCGCGTCACGCTGGCGCTCTTTTCCGCCGGTCTGGCAACGTTTGCCCTGCTCTACTGCGTTCAGCCGATCCTGCCCGTTCTCTCCCACGAGTTTGGCGTATCTCCTGCCAGCAGCAGCGTTTCGCTTTCCATTTCAACCGGGATGCTGGCAATTGGCCTGCTTTTTACCGGCCCGCTCTCCGACGCCGTTGGCCGTAAACAGGTGATGGTAACCGCCCTGATGCTGGCCTCGGTCTGTACGTTACTCTCGACCATGATGACCAGCTGGCACGGCATTTTGATGATGCGCGCGCTGATCGGGCTATCGCTCAGCGGCGTGGCGGCAGTCGGGATGACCTATCTCAGCGAGGAGATCCATCCGAGCTTCGTCGCCTTTTCGATGGGGCTGTACATCAGCGGGAACTCGATTGGCGGCATGAGCGGGCGTCTGCTGAGCGGGGTATTCACGGACTTCTTTAGCTGGCGTATTGCGCTGGCGGTGATCGGGTGTTTTGCGCTGGCATCGGCCCTGATGTTCTGGAAAATCCTGCCGGAATCGCGTCATTTTCGCCCGACGTCTCTGCGTCCGAAAACGCTGTTTATCAACTTCCGTCTGCACTGGCGTGACAAAGGTTTACCGCGACTGTTTCTGATGGGATTCCTGCTGATGGGTTCCTTCGTGACGCTGTTTAACTATATTGGCTACCGGCTGATGCTCTCGCCGTGGCATCTGAATCAGGCCGTTGTGGGTTTGCTTTCCGTGGCCTATCTCACCGGTACGTGGAGTTCGCCGAAAGCCGGGGCGATGACGGCACGCTTTGGCCGCGGGCCGGTGATGCTGGTGTTTACCGCGGTGATGCTGCTCGGCCTGCTGCTGACGCTCTTCTCTTCCCTGTGGCTTATCTTTGCCGGGATGCTGCTCTTCTCCGCAGGGTTCTTCGCCGCTCACTCCGTCGCCAGCAGCTGGATTGGCCCGCGCGCGCGTCGCGCCAAAGGCCAGGCATCGTCGCTGTATCTGTTTAGCTATTATCTGGGCTCAAGCATTGCCGGGACGCTGGGCGGCGTGTTCTGGCATCACTACGGCTGGAACGGCGTGGGCGGGTTTATCGCGCTGATGCTCTGTGCCGCACTGCTGGTGGGCGCAAGCCTTCATAAACGCCTGCGATAATCATCCTGCGGGCTGATGCCCGATCCAGATAAACGGCACCAGCTTACTGGTGCCGTTTTTCGTTCAGGAATCCCAGGCCTGTTCTATCTTACCGGCTTCAAACTGCGGAGGCGGTTTTCGGAAGCGGCGCGTGAGCCAGGTCAGGTAAAGGACACCCAGTGCCGCCCAGATGAGGCCAAGCGTCAGGGACGTAGCTTCGAGGTTGATCCACAGCACGCCGACCGTTGCGGCACCAATGAGTGGCAGCAGGAAATAGTGGAGCCGATCTTTCCACGTTTTGTTCAGCCCCTTACGCCGCCAGAAATGGTTGTACACCGAGAGATTAACAAACGTAAACGCCACCAGCGCGCCAAAGTTGATCAGCGCCGTCGCGGTCACCAGATCAAAGTACAGGGCCGACAGCGCCACTATCCCTACCATAATCACGTTCAGGGCCGGAGTGCGCCACTTCGGATGCACGTAGCCAAACACCCGCTCAGGAAAGACGTTGTCACGCCCCATCACGTACAATAAGCGTGAGACGCTGGCGTGCGAGGCCAGGCCTGAAGCGAGCGTATTCACAAACGTGGTGCACAGAAACACCGACTGGAAGAGCTTGCCGCCCACGTACAGCGCAATTTCCGGCAGCGCGGCGTCCGGGTTCTTGAAGCGCGCGATCGTCGGGAAAAAGAGCTGCATGAAAAACGAGGCAACAATAAATATCAGCCCGCCATACAGTGCGGTCAGGAAAATCGCTTTGGGGATCACCCGCGCCGCGTTTGGCGTCTCCTCCGAGAGCGTGGTGACCGCGTCAAAGCCGAGGAAAGAGAAGCAGACGATAGTCGCGCCGGTAATGATAGGAAGCAGGTGCGCGTTCTCGCTGATAAACGGCTGGAGCGACCAGACGGTGCCAACCCCCTCCCCCTTGTGCAGTCCATGCACTACGAGTATGACAAAGACCACCATGATGGCGACCTGCACCAGCACAAACAGAGTGTTAAAGTTGGCGACCAGGTTAACGCTTTTCAGGTTCGCCAGCGTCAGGATCGTCACAAACCCCACCACCCAGACCCAGGGCGGGACTTCAGGGAACAATGCGGAAAGGTAGATCTTCGCCAGCAGCACGTTGATCATCGGCAGGAAGAGATAGTCCAGCAGGGATGACCAGCCGACCATAAACCCCAGGTGGGGGCCGATCGATTTCTGCGTGTAGGTATACGCGGAGCCCGCTTCCGGGAACTGTCGTACCAGTTTGCCGTAGCTGATGGCGGTAAACATGACGCCCGCCAGCGCCAGCAGATACGAGGCGGGCACGTGGCCATTGCTGATACCGGACACAATGCCGAAGGTATCAAACACGGTCATGGGAGTGAGGTAAGCCAGCCCCATCATGACCACCTGCCAGAGCTTGAGGGAACTGCGCAGCCGGGTTCTTCCGGCCATGCGCGGCGAGTCAAGAGAAGTGTTAGTCGCCATAAACCGTCCCCCCCATGCTTACCGTGGTTTGCAATCGCGTTGACCGTAACGCAAACCTGCTTAGCAAAGGGGGAAGTTGTAAAGAACATACGCGATCGTACCAGCGCAGCGTCTCTCGCTCGCACTCACAGCAGGCGCCTGACTGGCCCCCTTCGCCCTGCGGATAGTTGAACATCTGCATCATTTCCTACCTCGTCACACAGTGTCGTTAAGAAAGTCCCTGTGCCGCCTGCGCTCCATAACGCGACTCCCGGGAGATAGCTGGCGTGCCAGCGAACGTTTCGGCCAGGCTCCGCGCAGGCCGTTTGGTGATACGTATGCGATGAAACAAAGCGGCCCCTTACCGGGGCACGTCATCAGGCGTTTTTCAGCATCCACTCAATTTCTGTTTCGGTAATCAGGCGTTCAAACTGCAGTAATTCATCATTTTTGCAGGCGTGATAGACGTGGCAGAAACGTTCGCCCAGCCGCTCGCGAAGATGATCGTTTTGCATAAATTCCCACAGCGCATCGCTCTGACGAATCGGGAACGGCAGTCCGTCCTGCTCCAGACCATTGCCTTCCACTTCTTCCTGCAGGGGTAAATCGTTATCCAGCCCGTGCAGAATGCCGGCAAAAATCGCCGCCATCACCAGATACGGGTTCGCGTCTGCTCCCGCCACCCGGTACTCGACCCGATGGTTATGGCGATCGCCGCAGGGGATACGCAGGGCAACGGTGCGATTATTGTGTCCCCATGACGCCTGCGTCGGTACGTACATTCCCGGCTGGAAGCGGCGGTAGGAGTTGACGTTCGGCGCCAGCAGCGCCATGGACGCGGGCATCAGATCGATCATCCCGGCCAGCGCGCGTTTCAGCAGCGCGGAATCCTCGCCGTTGGCGTCTGCGAGCACGTTTTCGCCTCGGTTGTTTTGCACGCTGATGTGGATATGCATCCCGCTGCCCGCATGCTCTTCATACGGCTTTGCCATAAACGTGGCGTGCATCTTATGTTTTTCCGCCATCTGCCTGACGAGACGTTTCAGTGCCAGCGCATCATCGCAGGCGTCGAGCACGTTTTCCGTATGGTGCAGGTTAATTTCAAACTGGCCCGGGGAGGCCTCAGCCACGGCCCCGTCGGCGGGGATCAGTTGCAGCTGCGCCAGTTCGTCAATGTCGTTCAGCACGTCAGCAAAGTGGTTCAGGTTATCAACCGAGTAGACCTGACTCTGCGTGTTGCGTACGTCGGTGCCCGGCGCGCAGGGTGGCTGCAGATAGCCGTCGGCATCGCGCTTACGGTCAAGTAAATAGAACTCCAGCTCTACCGCTACCACGGGGAACAGACCGCGCTGGCGCAACTGCTGCCAGAGTCGGTTGAGTACGTTCCGCGGCTCAACGTCAAAGGGAGCGCCATCTTCATCGACCATGGTGAGCTGCACCTGACCAATGTATTCCGGGTCGGCGGCGGACGGCGTCAGGGTACCCGGTACCGGCACGCAGATACAGTCCGGCTCGCCGAGCTCCTGCCCCAGGCCCGCCTCTTCCACGACGTTACCCAAAATGTCCATGGCGAAAACCGATGCCGGGAAATAGCAGCCTTTTTCAAGCTTGCTCAGTCCGGCAACCGGGATGCGCTTGCCGCGAAAACAGCCGTTCAGGTCGGTCAGGAGGACATCAATAAACTGGGTGTCAGGATACTTTTCTAAATAGCGCTTCACTTCCTGCGTAAAGGCGCTGCCCCGCCTCTCATCCGTGTGCTGCACAAAGTTCTCAACTTCTACGATATTGGTTTCCATGATTTACCACCGTTTTTGGGATTTGCGTTCGCTGCTCTGGACTGTCAAATATAATGTCCACCCTATCGAATCTGTATGCAAACAAATTGTTTGTCAAATGTTAAATTAAGTTTGCAAAAGGCAGATCCCGTTGCTAGATTGAGAAAATATTGAACGAAAAGGCCGTTTCACAGGCGAGAATGGCCTAAATTTAGTCCACTTTGTGAGGGCGATCATGGAAAATATAATGAACAAGCCAGTTATTGGCGTAGTGATGTGCAGAAACAGGCTTAAGGGTCATGAGACCCAGACCCTGCAAGAAAAGTACCTGAATGCCATTATTAACGCGGGGGGCTTACCGATTGCCTTACCCCATGCGCTGGCAGAGCCAGAGCTACTTACCGCTCTGCTGCCAACCCTGGACGGGATTTACCTGCCGGGCAGCCCAAGTAACGTGCAGCCGCACCTTTATGGTGAAAACGGCGATGAGCCTGACGCCGATCCCGGGCGAGATCTTCTGAGTATGGCGCTGATTGCCGCCGCGCTCGAAAGGCGCATCCCCATTTTCGCCATCTGCCGGGGGCTGCAGGAGCTGGTTGTTGCGACGGGAGGGACGTTGTATCGCCGCCTGTTTGAGCAGAACGACCTGCTTGAACACCGGGAAGATCCTGAACTGCCGGTTGAGCTACAATACGCCCCTTCTCATGAGGTTCAGGTTCAGGAGGGAGGACTGCTGTCTCAATTAATACCAGGCTGTAACACATTTTGGGTAAACTCGTTACACGGGCAAGGTGCACGAACGTTAGGACCACGGCTTCGCGTGGAGGCCCGTTCGACGGACGGGCTGGTGGAAGCGGTCAGCGTTCATGACCACCCTTTTGCCCTCGGCGTGCAATGGCACCCCGAATGGAACAGCAGCGAGTACGCCCTCTCACGTATGTTGTTTGATGGTTTTATCACCGCCTGTCAAAGCCACATTGCCGAGAAGCAACGGCTTTGACCACTACCGTAAAGGAAATGCAACTATGAGCGATGACGGACTGGCGCCAGGGAAACGTCTGTCTGAGATCCGCCAGCAATTGGGTCTCTCGCAGCGGCGTGCCGCCGAACTGTCTGGGTTAACACACAGTGCCATCAGCACCATTGAGCAGGACAAAGTGAGTCCTGCCATCAGTACGCTGCAAAAGCTGCTGAAAGTCTATGGGCTGTCGCTCTCGGAATTCTTTTCGGAACCGGAAAAACCTGATGAACCGCAGGTGGTTATTAATCAGGAAGACCTTATCGAAATAGGCAGTCAGGGGGTTTCGATGAAGCTGGTTCATAACGGAAATCCGAACCGTACGCTGGCGATGATTTTTGAAACTTACCAGCCTGGAACCACGACCGGAGAGAGGATCAAACATCAGGGTGAGGAGATCGGTACGATACTGGAAGGTGAAATAGTGCTGACCATTAATGGCCAGCCTTATCACCTGGTTGCAGGGCAGAGCTATGCCATCAATACCGGCATACCGCACAGCTTCAGCAATACCTCGGCAGGCATCTGCCGCATTATCAGTGCCCACACCCCCACCACGTTCTAATTACCACTCAGTCCCGGCGTAAGCGCGCTTACGCCGGGACAAATAAAAACGATCAATGTCGGCATTCAACGGGTTAATTCCCGGGATGCCCCACGGCTTCGTATTGCCTGAAACGGCCATGCCTTTATTTATCTGATTGCGAAAGAAAGGAGTGAATATGCATTTTCAGCACCTGACTTACTGGCAGGATAAAGCAAAAAACAGCGCCATTGAGACCCGGTTATTTATTAACGGTGCCTATTGTGACGCCGCCGATAATGCCACGTTTGAAACCGTCAATCCCGCTACCCAACAGACGCTGGCGAACGTGGCCCGGGGCAAGCAGGCGGACGTGGACCGCGCGGTTCAGGCCGCACGTGAGGTATTTGAGCGCGGCGACTGGTCACAGGCGTCTCCGGCGCAGCGCAAGGCCGTGCTGAATAAGCTCGCCGATTTAATGGAGCGCCACGGCGAAGAGCTGGCCTTACTGGAAACGCTGGACACCGGTAAACCCATCCGCCACAGCCTGCGCGACGATATTCCCGGCGCGGCTCGCGCCATTCGCTGGTACGCCGAAGCGGCGGATAAAGTCTACGGCGAAGTGGCGCCTACGGGTCCGGGCGAGCTGGCGATGATCGTGCGCGAGCCGATCGGGGTTGTTGCGGCCATCGTCCCCTGGAACTTCCCGCTGCTGCTGGCCTGCTGGAAGCTGGGCCCGGCACTGATCGCGGGCAATAGCGTGGTATTAAAACCGTCGGAGAAATCACCGCTCACCGCCCTGCGCCTGGCCGGGCTGGCGAAAGAGGCGGGCCTGCCGGACGGCGTGCTGAATGTGATAAGCGGTTACGGCCACGAAGCGGGCCAGGCGCTGGCACTGCATCCGGAGGTCGAAGTGCTGACGTTTACCGGCTCTACCCGTACCGGCAAGCAGCTGTTGAAGGACGCGGGAGAAAGCAACATGAAGCGCGTCTGGCTGGAGGCAGGCGGCAAGAGCGCCAACATTATCTTTGCCGACTGTCCGGACATGGACAAGGCCGTGAGCGCGACCGCCGCCGGGATTTTTTACAACCAGGGGCAAGTCTGTATCGCCGGTACCCGCCTGCTGCTCGAAGACAGCATCGCCGATGATTTTCTGGCAAGGCTGAAAGCGCAGGCCCGTCACTGGCAGCCTGGCGATCCGCTCGACCCGGACAGCACGATGGGCATGCTCATCGACGCTGCGCACGCCGATACCGTCCACACGTTTATTCGCGAGGGAACCCGGAAAGGTACGCTGCTGCTGGACGGGCGGGAACAATCATGGCCTTCCGCAGTCGGTCCCACCATTTTTGTCGACATCGACCCTGCCTCCCCGCTGTGCCGGGAAGAGATTTTCGGGCCGGTGCTGGTCGTCACCCGTTTTAAAACCGAAGAGGAAGCCTTAACGCTGGCCAACGACAGTGAATACGGGCTTGGCGCGGCGGTATGGACCCGCGATCTCTCTCGCGCGCACCGCATGAGCCGCCGCCTGAAAGCCGGCTCGGTCTTCGTCAATAACTATAACGACGGTGATATGACCGTCCCCTTTGGCGGCTATAAGCAGAGCGGCAACGGTCGCGATAAGTCCCTGCACGCGCTGGAAAAATTTACCGAACTGAAAACCATCTGGATTGCCCTGGAGCCTCAATCATGACCGAACATACCACCAGCTACTACGCGGCCAGCGCGAATGCTTATGAACCTTTCCCGACGCTTAACGAGTCGATCAGCTGTGACGTGTGTGTGGTGGGCGGCGGCTATACCGGCCTCTCCTCCGCGCTGCATCTTTCTGAAATGGGCTACGACGTAGTGCTCCTTGAAGGTGCGCGCATCGGCTTCGGCGCCAGCGGACGCAACGGCGGCCAGCTGGTTAACTCCTACAGCCGTGATATCGACGTGATCGAGAAAAACTACGGGCCCGATGCAGCCAAAGTGCTCGGGAGCATGATGTTTGAAGGCGGGGAAATTATTCGGGAGCGTATCCAGCGCTATCAGATCCAGTGCGACTATCGTCCCGGCGGGCTGTTTGTGGCGCTAAATCATAAGCAACTGGAGACGCTGGAGGAGCAAAAGTCCAACTGGGAACGCTACGGCAACACGCAGCTGGAGTTGCTGGACGCCAGCGCCATCCGCCGGGAAGTCGACAGCGACCGCTATACCGGTGCGCTGCTGGACCGCAGCGGGGGGCACATTCATCCGCTGAACCTGGCGATCGGCGAAGCGGACGCCATTCGCCTGAACGGTGGGCGTGTATATGAACAGTCTCCGGTGACCGCCATTCAGCACACCAGCCCGGCAGTAGTAAGCACGCAGCATGGCCAGGTCACGGCCCGCTACGTGATCGTCGCCGGGAATGCCTATCTGGGCGATAAGATAGAACCGGAGCTGGCAAAACGCAGCATGCCCTGCGGCACTCAAGTGGTGACCACCGCCCCGCTGCCGGAGGAGGTCGCCCGCACGCTGATCCCCAATAACTACTGCGTGGAAGATTGCAATTATCTGCTGGATTACTACCGTCTCACCGCCGACAACCGCCTGCTGTACGGCGGTGGCGTCGTCTATGGCGCGCGCGATCCGGACGATGTCGAACGCCTGGTGATGCCAAAGCTGCTGAAAACCTTCCCTCAGCTGGCAGGCGTCAAAATCGACTACCGCTGGACGGGCAACTTCCTGCTGACCCTGTCCCGTATGCCGCAGTTTGGTCGTCTGGATAAAAACATCTATTACATGCAGGGCTACAGCGGCCACGGCGTGACCTGCACCCATCTGGCCGGGCGGCTGATCTCGGAACTGTTGCGCGGTGACGCTGAGCGCTTTGATGCGTTTGCCAACCTCCCGCACTACCCCTTCCCGGGCGGCCGCAGCCTGCGGATTCCATTCACGGCGATGGGCGCGGCGTACTACAGCCTGCGCGATCGTCTTGGCGTATGATCGTTTCGACAAAAGGGTATCTGACATGAGTAACCAGGAATTTCATCAGCGCAGACTTTCTGCCACCCCGCGCGGCGTAGGCGTAATGTGTAATTTCTTTGCCCGCTCGGCGGAGAATGCCACCCTCACCGACGTGGAAGGCAACGACTATATTGATTTCGCCGCCGGGATCGCGGTGCTGAATACCGGCCATCGTCATCCTGAACTTGTAGCCGCAGTAGAAAAACAGCTTCACCAGTTCACCCACACGGCCTACCAGATTGTGCCGTATGAAAGCTATGTTTCATTAGCCGAGAAACTTAACGAGCTGGCCCCGGTCCAGAGCCCGGCCAAAACGGCGTTCTTCACCACGGGCGCGGAAGCGGTGGAAAATGCCATTAAAATCGCCCGGGCCCACACCGGCAGACCGGGCGTGATTGCCTTCGGCGGAGGCTTTCACGGCCGAACCTATATGACCATGGCGTTGACCGGCAAGGTTGCGCCTTACAAGCTGGGATTTGGCCCCTTCCCGGGGTCGGTTTATCACGTGCCGTATCCCTCCGAGCTGCACGGCATCACGACGCAGGATGCCATCACGGCGATAGAACGCCTGTTCAAAGCGGATATTGAGGCGAAACAGGTGGCAGCGATCATTTTTGAACCCATTCAGGGTGAAGGCGGATTCAACGTCGCCCCGCCAGAGCTGGTGGCCGCCATTCGCCGAATCTGTGATGAGCACGGGATCGTGATGATTGCCGACGAAGTGCAGAGCGGCTTCGCCCGTACGGGTAAACTGTTTGCCATGGAACACTACGTGGACAAGCCCGACCTGATGACGATGGCGAAAAGCCTGGCAGGCGGAATGCCGCTGTCTGGCGTGGTGGGTCGCGCCGAAATCATGGACGCGCCGGCGCCCGGCGGTCTGGGGGGGACCTATGCAGGCAACCCGCTTGCGGTGGCCGCCGCGCACGCGGTGCTGAAGATTATCGACAACGAGTCACTGTGCGCCCGCGCCTGCCATCTGGGGGATCGACTGAAAGCCACGCTGGAGGAGATTCAGGTCACCTTCCCTGCGCTCGTGGCGATAAGGGGGAGAGGATCGATGATTGCGGCGGAGTTTTTTGATCCTGAGAGCCGTGAGCCTTCGGCCGCCATCGCGCAGGCGATACAGCAAAAGGCACTCGCCCAGGGCCTGCTGTTATTGATCTGCGGCCAGTACGGCAACGTGATCCGCTTCCTTTATCCGCTGACCATTCCGGATGCCCAGTTCAACCAGGCGCTGGCTATCCTGCAACAGGTCATGCGTGATAAGTCCTGAGTGCCCACCGAAAACCGTCACCCGGAATGCCGGGGACGGTTTCAACGGAGGAGATCGGCACAGATTTCCTCCGTGTGGGAAATGTTGGGGAATTTGGTCTGTTTCATTGTATGCTCCCTGAAACACATCCCCGGCATGAGGAAATAAGAATTGCAAAAAACATCAGCCTATCAGTCACTTGTGAAAACCTTCCAGCGCCTCTCACGCTTCTCGCACCTCTCCTCCATCGCCAGCTGGGACATGTTCACCATGATGCCGCCAGGCGGCAGCGCCGCGCGCGGTGAAGCGCTGGCAGAGATGAGCGTCCTGCAGCACCAGATCCTGACCGATAAAAAAGTCGGCGACCTGTTAGTGGCCGCAGCAGGGGAAGATCTGAATGACGTCGAACAGGCCAACCTGCGGGAAATGACGCGACAGTATCAGCAGGCTACCCTGCTGCCGGAATCGCTGGTGGAAGCCAAATCTCTCGCGGGCAGCAGGTGCGAGCACGCCTGGCGTACGCAGCGTCCCGCCAACGACTGGCAGGGCTTTTCCGCCAACCTGAAAGAAGTGGTGAAACTCAGCCGTGAAGAAGCCCGCCTGCGCGCAGAAGCCAAAGGCTGTACGCCGTACGACGCGCTGCTGGATATTTTTGAACCGGACATGACCAGCGCGCGCCTGGACGTGCTGTTTGGTGATATGAAAACCTGGCTGCCGGACCTGCTGGCAAGCGCGGTGGAGAAACAGGCTCAGCGGTCGTTCGTTCCGCCGCAGGGCCCCTTCCCGACGGCAACCCAGCGCGAACTGGGTCTGGAAGCCATGAAGATGCTCGGCTTCGATTTTAACGGCGGTCGCCTCGACGTAAGTGCGCACCCGTTCTGCGGCGGCGTACCGGAAGATGTGCGCATCACCACGCGCTATGATGAGGACGAGCTGCTCAGCGCGCTGTTTGGCGTGATCCACGAAACCGGACACGCGCGCTACGAACAAAACCTGCCGCGCGCGTGGGCAGGACAGCCTATTGCCCTGGCCCGCTCAACCGCGATCCACGAATCCCAGAGCCTGTTCTTTGAGATGCAGCTGGGACGCAGCGAAGCCTTCCTCAAGCACCTCCTCCCAGCCGTTCACGCCCGCTTTGGCAGTCAGGCGGCGTTTAGCGAAGAGAACTTTATCGCCTGGAACCAGCGCGTGAAGCCAGGCTATATCCGCGTCGATGCCGACGAAGTGAGCTACCCGGCACACGTGGTGCTGCGCTATGAGATTGAGCGCGCCCTGATCAACGGCGAGATCGAGGTGGACGATATCCCCGCCCTGTGGGATGAGAAAATGCAGGCCTGGCTCGGATTATCCACCAAAGATAACTACCGCAACGGCTGCATGCAGGATATCCACTGGACCGACGGCGGGTTTGGTTACTTCCCGTCGTACACGCTGGGCGCGATGTATGCCGCGCAGCTGTTCCATGCGGCCAAAACGGCGCTTCCGGGACTGCAGGCCTCCATCGCTGAGGGCGATTTTTCCGCCCTCTTTGAGTGGCTGCGTCAGAACATCTGGCAGCACGGTAGCCGCTTTAGCACGTCGCAGTTAATCACCCAGGCGACGGGTGAAGATCTGAATATCCGCTACTTCCGCGAACACCTGACCTCACGCTACCTGTAATGATAAGGCCGGGGTTCTTCCCCGGCCTTGTACATATGGTTACACGCCGATACCAATCACTCACGGAAACCCCGAATTTACAGGGATATAGTTATTTCAACGGCCCCGCAGTGGGGTTAAATGAAAAACCAAATTCGAGGGTATGAACATGAAAAAAGTATTAGCTCTGGTTGTTGCCGCTGCTATGGGTCTGTCTTCTGCTGCGTTTGCTGCTGAAACCACTGCTGCACCAGCTGCTGCGGCGCCTGCTGCAACGACCACCGCGGCGCCAGCAAAAACCGTACATCACAAGAAACACCACAAAGCCGCTAAACCGGCTGCAGAGCAAAAAGCGCAGGCAGCTAAAAAGCACCACAAAAAAGCCGCTAAACCAGCCGTAGAGCAGAAAGCTCAGGCTGCGAAAAAGCACCACAAGAAAGCCGCTAAACCAGCCGTAGAGCAGAAAGCCCAGGCTGCGAAAAAGCATCACAAAAAAGCAGTAAAACACGAAGCTGCTAAACCAGCTGCACAGCCAGCTGCGTAAGCGTACAAGCTTAACCGTGCCCTGCGGGGCACGTTGGTAAACCGGCGCTGAACCGGAAAAGGTTCTGCGCCGTTTTTTTTATCCGGAGGGCGTATGCTGCGACGCTATCGGTTTGAGCTGATTCTTATCCTGCTTATTTTATGCGCGCTCATCGCCAGCCGCTTTTATCTTTCCTGACTGTAGCACGCTGATTTTACTCCCACTTTAGCGCCGTCCCGTCTATAGTATTTTCATAGGGTTCACTTTTAATAATCATAATTACCCCCACCAGAGTGTGATATGCGTAAATCTGTTGTGTTGTTGCTGGGAACGTTTGGCCTTTTTTCTGGATTTTCACAGGCGGATGATGGCGGTGATAACGCCATTAGCGCGAAAGAGCTAAAGACGCTTTTTTTCGGTCATGACGATCGTACTCGCGTCACCGATCCTACCCAGGCTCCCTGGGATGCTATAGGCCAACTGGAAACCGCCAGCGGCAACCTGTGTACCGCGACGTTAATCACCCCGCAATTAGCGCTGACGGCGGGCCACTGCCTGTTGACGCCACCCAACGGTAAGCCAGACAAAGCGGTTGTCTTACGATTTGTGTCGCAAAAAGGGATCTGGCGCTATGAAATCCACGGCATTGAAGGCCGGGTTGATGCTTCTCTTGGGAAGCGTCTTAAACCGGATGGCGACGGCTGGATTGTGCCGCCCGCGGCAGCCTCGTGGGATTTTGGCCTGATTATTTTGCGCTACCCGCCTTCGGGCATTACGCCGTTGCCGTTATTTGACGGCGATAAAGCGGCGCTCACCGCCGCGCTGAAAGCCGCCGACCGCAAGGTAACGCAGTCAGGCTACCCGGTCGATCATCTGGATGCGCTTTACACCCACACGGACTGTATCGTGACGGGCTGGGCGCAGACCAGCGTGCTTTCCCATCAGTGCGATACGTTGCCGGGCGACAGCGGTTCACCGCTGATGCTGAAAACCGATAACGGCTGGCAGTTGATTGGGGTTCAAAGCTCCGCCCCGGCGGCGAAAGACCGCTGGCGAGCCGATAACCGGGCCTTATCCGTCACCGGTTTTCGCGATAAGCTGGAAGCGCTGGCTAAAGAGTAAGCCAGCGCGGCCGTCTGTGGATCAGGGTTACCGATTGATCAGGCGAGTTTTATCATGATCATGCCCGCCAGCAGCAAGATCAGCCCTATCCAGCCTTTATTATTTAAACGCTGCCCGAAAAGCACCCACCCTGCGGCCAGGGTGGCGGCGATACCAAAACCGCCCCACAGCGCATAGGCCACGGACAGATCGATACCTTTGACCGCCTGTGACAGGGCGCTGAACGCCCCCAGCACTGCGGCAATCGACATCAGGCCATAAACCTTACGGCGAAAACCGTCAGAGAATTTCAGCAGAACGTTCGCCAGAATTTCCAGCACGATGGCGAAGCCCAGCCAGGCCGCATGAACCCATTCAAACTGTTGCATGGTTCTGCTCCTTCTGCTGTTTTGTCGGTTTACGGGTACCTGATTTAATCAGCACGATACCCGCGACCAGCGTCGTTAACCCGGCGACCTTCATTGTTGTTAATGTTTCGTCGAATATCAGAACGCTGAACAGCGTAATCAATAAAATACCGATCCCTTCCCACAGCGCATAGGCCACACCCAGCGCAATTTTCTTCACCGCAAATGAGAGGAAAATATAGGAAAGGGATATCATCACCAGCATTAAAATAAAACCGGTATTGCCCTCGCTGACGCTTGCCCATTTCATTGACAGCGTGCCGGTAATTTCAGCGAGGATAGCCAGGGCTAATAAGATCCAGTAAAACATGTTTTTCTCCTGCTTGAGAATATAATCCATCGTGGCCCGCTGCATGCAGCAAACCAAAAAAATATGAAATTAAATAAGACAGCTAAGCGCGTAGCGCCAGCTCAGGCAGAAGAGGTGACTATAGTGCGGTGCGCCAGTGTTGCTCACCAGCAATCAGGCAGAAGGAGGTAGAAAATAGAGCAGCGTTGTTTGAAGAATAGGTCCTGAACAAATTGTCCATAAAATTACAATTATCCGCGTTGTTGCTTCTCGTCTTTGCGGATGAAAATTGTCCTCGGTAGTTGAACACGCCAAATTTGTACCATAACTGAAGATTTTACTCAAAGTCTTTTCAATTCTTTACCCATCCCGTTTGATTTTGGTTAGTTTATTGCAGGACGTTTACCCTCTATTATAAATAAAAAGCATTTTTTGGAGTCACCATGGCTAAACCCATTATTACCCTCAACGGGTTAAAAATTGTCATCATGCTGGGCATGCTGGTGATCATACTCACGGGCGTTCGTTTTGCCGCCGACATCATTGTGCCCTTTATTCTGGCCCTGTTTGTTGCGGTGATCCTTAACCCACTGGTCCGGCGCATGACGCGGCTGCGCATCCCGCGCGTGCTGGCAATTACCCTGCTAATTAGCGTCATTATTTTCGCCATGGTGTTACTGGTTGCGTATCTGGGTACCTCGTTGAACGAACTGGCGCGAACGCTGCCGAAATACCGTTCCTCGCTGGCGATACCGCTGCTGCAGCTTGAGCCCTGGCTTCAGCGCGCGGGAATAGAAGTCTCGGTTGAGGAGCTTCTTAAATATATCGACCCTAATGCGGCCATGACCATCGTCACAGGCCTGCTGACGCAGCTTTCCAATGCCATGACCTCCATTTTCCTGCTGTTTTTAACGGTGGTGTTCATGCTGCTGGAGGTGCCACAGCTGCCCGCAAAGTTACAGCAAATCATGGTTCGTCCGGTTGAAGGAATGGGAGCTATTCAGCGCGCGCTGGACAGCGTTTCACGCTATCTGGTACTGAAAACCGTCATCAGCCTGGTCACCGGGGTGGTGGTCTGGGGAATGCTGGTGGCGCTGGACGTCCGCTTTGCGTTCGTCTGGGGGTTACTGGCATTTGCGCTCAACTACATTCCTAACATCGGCTCCGTGCTGGCGGCAATCCCCCCTATTCTTCAGGTGCTGGTGTTCAGCGGATTTTATGATGCGCTGATTCTGCTGGCCGGCTATCTGGCGATTAACCTGGTATTCGGGAATATTCTTGAACCACGAATGATGGGGCGTGGGCTGGGGCTTTCGACGCTGGTCGTCTTTTTGTCCCTGATTTTCTGGGGCTGGCTGCTCGGTCCCGTAGGCATGCTGCTCTCCGTTCCGCTGACCATCATCGTGAAGATTGGTCTGGAACAGACGGCGGGCGGGCAAAGCATCGCCGTGCTGCTGAGCGATATGAGCCATCAATAGCCGTCATTCCGCCATCGACATGAGGGGCTTGCTTGCCCTTCCTCCTTCACGGTAAGCCCTGAGCGCCCTCTGCCAGTCCGTCAGAGGGTACACCGTTCCGGGGCTGTATTCACTGGCGCGCATCCGGGGCCAGATTTGATCGAACTCCGCGCGCCACGCCTCTGCGCTGAGCCCATCCAGATAGTTACGAATATGGAACCACGCCACGCGCGGCAGGGGCCGCTGCTGGCGGAAGGTCTGCCCGGAGAGCAGCCCGTAGCAGACAAATATGCCCTGCTCCGGCAGCACGCTCAGGATCGCTTCCGCCAGCGCCCCGCCGGTTGCATCGTAAACGACGTCGGCACGCGCGGCAACGGAGAGAATCCGCTGCATGTCATGCTGTGCGACAGGAACGATCCCCATCGCCGCCAGCCGTTCAGCGTGAACGGGCGAACGATGAATACCGTACACCGCCTCTGCCCCCGCCAGACGCGCCCACTGCCCGAGCAGAATGGCGCAATCCGAACCGGCGGCCGTGAGCAGCACCCGCTTTCCCCGCGGTGGATAGTGGCTCAACATCATCTGCGCCGCCAGCGGGTTGATATAGGCCCGCGCGGCCAGGCGTGAATCGACATCATCCGGCACGGGTATCGCATACTCTGCCGGGCAATCCGCATAGCGCTGCCAGGTGCCCTGCCCGCGCAGCGGCAGAACGCGTTTACCCAGCAGATGCGCAAAAGACGCGGGCGCCTGAATGACAACGCCGACGCCTTCATACCCCGCGACGGCGGGCAGCGGGGTTCTGTGGCGGTAAGCGCCGGTAATGGGAATGAGATCGGACGCGTTCACCGGCGCATACAGCATTTGCACGCGGAGGTATCCCGGCGCAAGCGCGCCCGGCGGCGCGGTTTCAGGTTGCAGAACAGATTCTGGCTCGCCAAAACGGCGATACCAGAGGGCCAGATTTTCCATTACGATCTCACGGCTGACGGCGGAATACTTAATCGCGCCAGCCCATTGCCGGTGCGACATGTTTGAGAATGGACTCAATCACGTGCGCATTGTAATCCACACCGAGCTGGTTCGGTACGGTCAGTAATAACGTATCAGCCTCGGCAATCGCCTCGTCCTTCTTCAGCTGTTCGATCAGCCTGTCAGGCTCCGCGGCATAGCTGCGCCCGAAGATCGCGCGCGTTTTTTCATCAAGATACCCCACGCTATCGCTGTCGTTGCGGCTGGCGCCGAAGTACATCCGGTCGCGGTCGTCCATCAGGGCAAAAATACTGCGGCTGACCGAGACGCGCGGCTCGCGCGCATGCCCTGCCTCTTTCCAGGCCTGACGATAGGCGCGGATCTGTTTTGCCTGCTGAATATGGAACGGCTCACCGGTTTCATCGTCTTTCAGGGTTGAGCTTTGCAGGTTCATTCCGAGCTTAGCGGCCCATACCGCCGTCGCATTTGAACCGGCGCCCCACCAGATACGCTCCCGCAGCCCTTCAGAATACGGTTCCAGGCGCAGCAGCCCAGGCGGATTGGGGAACATCGGCTGTGGATTCGGCTTTGCAAACCCTTCGCCGCGCAGCACCTCAAGCAGCACCTCGGTATGACGGCGCGCCATGTCCGCTTCGTTTTCCCCTTCCTGCGGGACATAGCCGAAATGACGCCAGCCATCAATGACCTGCTCCGGAGAGCCGCGGCTGATGCCAAGCTGCAAACGGCCGCCGGAGATCAGATCTGCCGCGCCCGCATCCTCGGCCATATACATCGGGTTTTCATAGCGCATATCAATCACGCCCGTACCGATTTCAATGGTTTTCGTTTTCGCGCCTATTGCCGCCAGCAGAGGGAACGGCGAGCTAAGCTGACGGGCGAAGTGGTGCACGCGGAAATAGGCGCCGTCCGCCCCCAGCTCTTCAGCGGCCACGGCCAGGTCGATGGACTGCAGCAGCGTGTCTGCCGCCGAGCGCGTGCCGGACTGCGGAGAAGGCGTCCAGTGACCAAACGATAAAAACCCGATCTTTTTCATAACCCTGTGTCCTGATAATGCGTTGCGTTCTGTCCACTTTACGCATTACCCGGTAAGAATAAATGCCGTTTATTTAACGGAAAGCATCAAATAAATTGACGGAATAACGGGGTTCGTCATTCCGCTCCATAATGGATATAATATCCCCCACTTTTTTCATGGCAGGTAAAACCGGCAATGGCTCTGATCCCTAAAAACTACGCGCGACTGGAAAGCGGCTATCGCGAGAAAGCATTAAAAATCTATCCCTGGGTCTGCGGACGCTGCTCGCGGGAGTTCGTCTATTCCAACCTGCGTGAATTGACGGTTCACCATATCGATCATGACCATACTAACAACCCGGAAGATGGCAGCAACTGGGAGCTGTTGTGCCTGTTTTGTCACGATCACGAGCATTCGAAATACACCGAAGCGGATCAGTACGGCACCACCGTAGTCGCCGGTGAAGACGCGCAAAAAGACGTGGGTGTCGCCACGTTTAACCCGTTTGCCGATTTAAAAGCGATGATGGATAAGAAGAAATAATCTTCTCGTCCGCTCGTGCTCCGCGATTTTAAAATGTCCAGGTGATAGCGGCGGTTGCAGCCCCCTCATTGCGCCGCATCACTATTGGGCTTTCATTCGCATGGTCGCCAAGCCAGGTATAGTCCGCGCTCAGGACCGTTCCCCAGTGAGCATCGAACTGATGGCTCCAGGTCAGGCTGGTGTCGACGCCATAAAATCCCCCCGGCGCTGAATAGCGGCGATAGCCGGTGCGGCGGCTCTGCTGCTCGCTGACCCCATACCAGGTATTCAGATAACGGCTGTCGCCAAACATAGCCGCAGACTGAAGGGCGATCGTGTCCTCGCTGTTTTGCAGGGGAATCAACGTAACGGACGCCTGATAACTTACGCCCTGACTGTCCGTT
Source organism: Enterobacter cloacae complex sp. P17RS (assembly GCF_014895885.1). NCBI lineage: Bacteria > Pseudomonadati > Pseudomonadota > Gammaproteobacteria > Enterobacterales > Enterobacteriaceae > Enterobacter > Enterobacter cloacae complex sp. P17RS. The sequence continues at coordinate 130,334 of NZ_JADBQK010000007.1, read as the reverse complement.
AACGGTAGCGTCGCCTTACCCTCAACGCTTAGCCAGGACGCAGCCTGCCAGCCGACGGCCAGGCCGGTATTCAGGGTGGCATCAATGTCCCCCATCCCCTTCAGATTGTTTGCGCCCTCACGCCAGCCAGAATTTTTCTCTGCCCTCCCGAGGTCGTAACCCAGCGTATGTTCCAGGTACCAACCGCTGTCGTTTTGCAGGTCATATCCCACTCCTTTTTGTGCATCAATAAAGAAAGCACCCTTGCGCCCCTGCAGCACAGGAACCACCTGCCACACCTGCTTGTCTGAGCCTGAATAACGGGGGGCATAGTGACCGCCCAGCCCGACGGTTAAAGAGCCGGAAGCGGCGTCATCATCCGCCTGCACACCTGAGGCAACGGCCATCAGAAGCGGAACGGTCATATACAGGCCTTTTTTTATCGCTATCATACTGTTCTCCACGCAGACGCTGGCGTCTGCTGATTCAGGGTCTGCCACACAATGTTGGCGCAGTATGGTTTGGCTAAATCAATGAATCGTCGGGATAGTGTTAAGAAACGGTCAAGGTGAACGGATGTTGTCCAGAAGAGTGCTGATTATTGAAGATGACGCCGATGCGGCTGGCGTGCTTGAAGCTTATTTACGTCGTGAAAATTACGATGTCACCATTACCGGAGACGGTCTTTCCGGGCTGGATATGGCGCAGCGGTGGAAACCCGACCTCATCCTGCTGGACGTGATGCTGCCCGGGCTTAACGGCACCGAAGTGCTGGCCGGACTGCGTCGTAAAAGCGATGTACCGGTGATCATGGTCACCGCCATGGGCGACACCCCCGATCGCATTGGTGCCCTGCGGTACGGTGCCGATGATTATGTTGTGAAACCCTATCATCCGGGAGAAGTCGTGGCTCGCGTACAGGCGGTGCTGCGACGCAGCAGTAAAAAAGAGACAGACGACGAGATCCTTCGCTGGCAAACGCTGGAGGTGGATGTGGCCGCCATTGTGGCGAGCGTGGATAACGGCGGCGACGCGCCCGTGATGCTCGATCTTACGCCAACGGAATTCTCGCTTCTGGCAACGCTGCTGCGTTCTCCCGCACGCCCCTTTTCCCGTCAGTACCTGCTGGAACACTGTCTGCCGGAAAGCGAGGCGCTGGAGCGCGTGGTGGACACCCATATTTATAACCTGCGTAAAAAACTCGAAGCGGCGGGTATTTCCGGCGTGTTGATTAACGTTCGCGGCGTGGGATACAGGTTCAGACAACCATGATAAAAAACCGGCACTCCTCTCTCTGGCGCTGGATTTGCGCGCGTATCCTGGCACTGGCCATCGGCAGCGTGATCGTCATTGCCACCTGCATGTGGCTACGTTATGCGGTACAGAACTACTGGATAATGGGCAGAATGCCAGCGGCGGTCCGGCAGGAATTTCTGACGCTCAGCCAGAACCCACAGGCCGATCCGGCCCGCTTCCACAGCATTGTGGATACCTGGTGGGGGCTGAGTTATTCCACGCCATCCATCGCCTCTGCGGACTGGGTTACGGTGGCCCTGCTGGTGCTGGTGATGATCCCGTTTATTGTGGTAATGGGGTTAAAACACGCCCGACCGCTGGCGCTGCAGTTCAGCCGTCTTCGCGATGCCGCCAAAGATGTCGCCGACGGGCAGTTTGGCCGTCAGGCTGAACTGGTCAAGGATGCGCCAGCGGAAATGGTCAGCTTTGCAAACGACTTTAACTCCATGACGGGGCAACTCGCCCGCTATGAAAAAGAGCTCCGCGCCTCGCACGTCGCGATGGCGCACGAGCTGCGTTCGCCCCTGACGGCCGCCATTGGTCGTCTGCAGGGCATGTTGGACGGTGTGTTTGATGCCAGCCCGATGCAGCTGGAAATGGTGATGAAACAGCTTCAGCATCTTAATCGCCTGACCGATGAGCTTCACCTTCTCTCGTTAGCGGACGCGGGAAATCTGGTGCTGGAAGAGCAGGCCTTTTCTCTGGATGAGCTTATTCAGGAGCGGGCGGCCTGGATCATGCCGCAGGCGGAAGCGCATCATTTTACGATTACGCTGCGTAACCCGCGTACGTGCCCGTTCAGAGGCGATGCGTTCCGCATGGGGCAGGTATTTACTATCCTTATGGAAAATGCACTACGCTACGGGCGCGAAGGCGGCCATCTTGAGGTGGCGCTGCACTACGCCAGCGGACATTACGCCATTGAATTTCACGATGACGGACCGGGCGTATCCCCCCAGTTCTTACCGGACATGTTTAAGCGCTTTAGCCGTGAGGAGCAGTCCCGCGCGCGGCATTCCGGCGGCAGCGGCCTCGGTTTGTCTATCGCCCGGGCGATTTGTCAGGCACATAGGGGCACGATCGAGGCCTCATTACCGGAAACGGGCGGCCTTGCTGTGCGTATTTTGTTACCCTGGCAGCCGTCCGGTAATAAAAATATCCACTCTTGATAAACCCTTGACAGAACATCGAATCTTTCTCGACGTAGCGCACATTTAATAACGCCCTCATCTTTATGGAGCGGCGTTATGTCAGACGAATTTGTTCTCTCCCTCCGCCACTGCCTGCACCATCTGTACGGCGTGGCGCGCACTCTTTCCTGGGTAAATTTTCTCCCTCTGGTCCTGCTCGCGCTGGTGATTTTTCCGCTCACCGGCTGCGGTGACAAACAGGAAAATAAGCCTGCCCCAGTGCGTAAGGTGCGCTACGTCGTCGTACGTACAGCCCAAACCCTCCCCGCGCTGGAAAGGACCGGTGAGATCCATGCCCGCGATGAAACGACTCTGAGCTTTCAAACCGGGGGGCGAATACTGACGCGCAGCGTTGATATTGGCGATCGGGTTAATGCCGGACAGCTGCTGGCCACACTTGAAAATACCACCGGACAAAATCAGCTCGACAGCGCAACGGCCGACTATGAAGGGGCCACAGCCTCAGCGCAGGTTGCCGCGCTTAACGTCAGCCGAATGCAAAAGCTCATGCCGACGGGCGCAATAGCCCGCACGCAACTCGACAGCGCCCGCGCGGACTGGCTTGTCGCCCGCGCGCGATTAAAAAGCAGCGAGGCCGCGTGGCGTAACGCCCGCGAAAGCCTTGGCTGGACGCGCCTTATCGCTCCACAAACCGGCACGATCACCGAGGTGAGCGCCTCTGCGGGCCAGGTTGTCAGCGCGGGACAGACGGTGCTTACGCTGGCAACCGGCGAAGCCCGCGACGTAGCGTTTGATATCGCCACGCCCGATGCGATACCGCCGCTGGATAAGGCGGAATTGCGGGTTTCCCTGCTCAGCGACCCATCGGTACAGGCATCTGCCGTGCTGCGGGATATCACCCCGCAGGCCGATCCTCAGACCCGCACCTGGCGCGTCAGAGCCACCCTGATAAACCCGCCAGCGGCGATAGCGCTGGGTGCCAGCGTCACCGTCACCCTGCCCTCGACTGGCCCGCGAGGTTACGTCATTCCCGCATCGGCGCTGAGCCGAACTGGAGATAGACCGGCGGTGTTCGTGATTAACCCGCATTCGCAGGCGCAGCTGCGCGCGGTGGTGCCTGCCTGCTATACGGCCTCCTCGGTGATTATCGCCTCCGGCCTTGAGCCAGGCGACCGGGTGATTACGGCTGGCGTGAGCAAACTCCGTTCCGGAGAGCCGGTGGTACCCGGGGAGGTTCAGCCATGAACACGAAACCGGAAGCGAAATTTAACCTGTCCGCATGGGCGCTTAACCATCAGCAGATGGTCAGTTTCTTCATGCTGCTGATCGTGGCGATGGGCGTGTTCTGCTATGAAAAACTGCCGCGTAATGAAGATCCGGTTTTTACCATTAAAACGGCGGTCGTCTCCGCGCAGTGGCCGGGCGCGTCCGTAACGGACACCACCCGTCTGCTGACCGATACGCTTGAAAAAAAGCTGCAGGAAACGCCCTGGCTTGATTATCTCGAAAGTGAAACCCGTGCCGGGAGCACGGTTATCCATTTGAATCTCCGTGACAATACCCCACCGCAAAAGGTGCAGGACATCTGGTATCAGATCCGCAAAAAAATGCAGGACATCGCGCCGTCTTTACCGGAAGGCGTTCAGGGCCCGGCCGTGAACGACGAATTTGACGATACGTTCGGCACGATTTACGGCTTTATTCCCGACGGCTATACCTTACGGGAAGTGCGGGATCGCGTTGAGACAATACGTCGTGAGCTCGCCTCCTTGCCAGATATCGGCAAAACCACCCTGCTGGGCGAACAGCAGGATCAGATGGTTCTCGCCTTTTCTCCGGCCCGTCTGGCGGGTATGGGACTGGATATTCAGGCGGTCGCCGATGCGCTGCGGGCGCAAAACGCGGTTGTCCCAGCTGGCGTTATGCGTACCGGGCAGGAGAACATCGCGATCAAGGTCAGCGGGGCGCTCACGTCCGAAGAGAGTTTACGCGCCGTCACGCTGCACATTAACAATCGCTATATTCCGCTGACCGATATCGCCACTGTCACCCGGGAAGCCGCCGAGCCACCGGCCCCCGCGTACCGGGTAAACGGCAAACCGGCCATCGGGCTGGCGGTGTCAATGGCGCCAACGGGCAACATGCTGCGTTTTGGCGCCGCGCTGAACGCCAGAATGACAGTCCTCAGCGCCGGGCTGCCGCACGGTATTGAGATGGTGAAAGTTGCCGATCAGTCGGCGGTGGTCAGTGACGCGGTAAATGGTTTTGTCCGGGTGCTTATTGAAGCTGTTGTTATCGTGCTGGCGGTTTCATTTGTCTCGCTGGGTTTGCGGGCGGGGCTGGTGGTGGCTGCGGCCATTCCGCTGGTGCTCGCCATGACGTTTGCCGGCATGATGCTCGCCGGCATCGGGCTTCAGCGTATCTCGCTTGGGGCGCTGATCATTGCGCTGGGTCTGCTGGTGGATGACGCCATGATCGCCGTCGAAACGATGGTCTCCCGACTGGAAGTCGGGGATTCCCGTCGGCATGCGGCCACCCATGCATTCAAAACGACGGCCTTCCCGATGCTCACCGGAACCCTGGTGATGATTGCCGGGTTTATTCCCGTTGGTTTTGCGGCCTCCAGCGCCGGTGAATATTGTTTTTCCCTGTTTGCGGTAGTGCTGATTGCCCTGCTCTGCTCCTGGGTTGTCGCGATCCTGTTTTCGCCGCTGACGGGCACGTGGCTGCTGCCGGAGAAGGTCAGACATCGCGCGGCAGGCCCTGGAAGGATCGCGCGCGGGTACAGGCGGCTTTTAGGGCTGGCGCTACGTCACCGGCTCGCCACCGTGCTGATTGCGCTTTCCGCGCTGGGGCTGTCCGTGTACGGCACGACGTTTATGCAGGGTGAGTTCTTCCCCGCGTCGGACCGGCCTGAACTGCTGGTCAGCCTGACGCTTCCGGCCAACGCGTCGCAGCCCGAAACGTTAAGAGAGGTGGAAAAGCTGGAACACGCGCTGGCCGGCAACAGCAATATAGAGCGCTACTCGACGTACGTCGGGTCAGGAGCCATCCGTTTTTACCTGCCGATGGACGTGCTGCTGGAAAATGAAAACATCGCCCAGATTGTGGTGGTGGCGAAGGATCTTCAGACGCGGGATCGTCTGCATGAGCAGTTGAACAGGCTGCTGGCGGCGCAGTTTAGCGACATCATCACGCGCGTGTCGCCCCTGGAGCTTGGGCCGCCCGTCGGCTGGCCAATCAAATACCGGGTGAGCGGGCCTGATTATCTGCAGGTCCGGGCGCTTGCGAACCGTCTGGCCGACGCGATTGGCCAATCGCCGCTGTCGCGCGAGGTTAACCAGACGGCCGGAGAGCCGGAGAGGATCATTACTCTGAAGGTGAATCAGACGGCGGCCAGGGCGGCAGGAATATCGTCAGAAGCTCTCGCCCGCACCTTGAATACCCTCTGGTCCGGCAGCGTTGTCACCTCGGTCAGGGATAACGATCGCCTTGTCGACGTGGTGCTGCGGGCCACGGACAATGAACGTCACAGCACCGCCACCCTCTCCTCGCTGACCGTTCAGGGGAATGACGGTAAAAAAATTCCGCTCAGCGCCGTCGCGACGCTGGTCTGGAGCGTGGACGATCCGGTCATCTGGCGTCGACAGCGGTTGCCTTTTATTACGGTGCAAACTGACCTCGCGCCGGGGCTGAGGGCCGAAGCGGTATCGGCGGCGCTGCGTCCGGCGATCGACACGCTGCGCGCGGAGCTGCCTGCCGGTTACAGCATAGAAGAAGGCGGCGCGGTTGCCGAATCAGATAAGGGGAACAGCTCCGTTTTTAGCGTTCTTCCGGTGACGCTTGTCATCATGTTGATGCTGCTGATGCTTCAGTTGCGCCGATATTCCCGGATGCTGCTGGCGCTTCTGATGGCCCCGTTTGGTTTACCGGGGATCGTGCTGGCTATGCTGCCCGGCGGCACGCCGATGGGATTTGTCGCGCTGCTGGGCGTCATCGCCCTGGCGGGGATGATCGTGCGTAACGCGGTGATACTGATTAGCGAGGTAGACAGTAATCTTGCTCAGGGGATGGCAAACGATGCCGCGATTGTGGCGGCCGCGGAGCATCGGGCCAGACCCATCTGTCTGACCGCCTGCGCCGCCATTCTGGGCATGATCCCGATCTCTCATCAGGTATTCTGGGGGCCAATGGCCTATGCGATTATCGGCGGGCTGCTGGTCGCGACGCTGGTAACGCTGACCGTATTACCCGCGTCGTTTAGCCTGCTGTTACAGTGGGGGGACTCAGCGCAAAGCCGCAGAAGAAAGGTGAGCTGAGGCTCAATCGTTCCCCGGCAGATTACACAGCCGTCAGCGCAAAACGGTTCCTCAGGATCCGGGGGATCTCATCCTCCGTCAGCTGCTGCGGCTAAACTGCGCAAACGAACCCAAGCCTCGCCTGCTGAATGCCATGAAACAGATTGGCGCGCGGTGTCATGAACTGGCGGGCTCCTCTCCGGTGGCGGTTTTACACTAAACTTTCCAGCCACTCGGTAAAGGCCCGCACCTTGCGGGAGAGATGGCGGTGTGGATAGAGAAGCGACAATTTACGATCCGGGGAGCGATGCTCCGGTAACACTTCAACCAGTTGGCCGCGGTCAATATAGGGCTGCAGAAAAAGATTCATCCCCTGTATTAACCCTAACCCGGCCAGGCCCGCCGCAATGTAGGCTTCGGAGTTATCCACGACCAGCTTGCCGGGCAGCGTTATTTCCGCAATGCCTTCTGGCGTAGTAAACGTCCAGGGTTGAATTTTTCTGCTGTTGTTATTGATCCAGTTGATGGCCTGATGTTTGTATAAATCATCCAGCGTTTCTGGCGTACCGTGTTTTGCCAGCCAGGCCGGGCTGGCACAGGTCGTGATTTTAATGTTCCCGATTTTGCGCGCGACATAGTCACCATCGTCCAGCTCCCCCACTCGCAGCACGCAGTCCAGGCCATCGCGCAGCATATCCCGACGGCGGTCAGAGCTGCTCAGTATGATGTCGATCTCAGGATGCTGCCGATAAAAATCCGGCAGGTTGGGTATGACCCTCAGCGCCGCAAAAGCGATGGGCATATCCACCCGCAACTGACCGTGTATTGCCCGGCCAGTGCCAAACGACTCCAGTAAATCGTCCGCCTGCGCCAGCAGGGGTTTACTTCGGCGATAAAACGCCTCGCCGTCCGGCGTCAGGCTAATCCGCCGCGTTGTTCTCTGCAGCAAACGCGTGCCGCTGTGCTGCTCCAGATGCTGTAACGCTTTGGTGACCGCCGGACGGTGGATCTGCAGATTTTCCGCCGCCTGGGTCAGACTGCCCGACTCGACAATTTCAATGAAAACTCTAATTGATTCAAAGAGATTTAGTTGCATTGGTTGTCTCTTTTGCCGTCACAGGAATGTCAGGATTGTTACTTATTTTATAACAGTGATGAATCTTTTTGGCTATTTTTCCTAACAATCTTCCGCCCTACACTCTCCTCCATTCAAACGTGAGGAATGTTCTGCTATGAAAAATAACCGTATCTGTCAGATCCTGGGGATCGAAAAGCCTGTTATTCAGGGACCGTTATCCTGGCTTACTGATGCCCGTTTAGTGGCCGCGGTCAGCAATGCAGGAGGACTCGGCGTGCTCGGCCCCAACGCAGGGTTAACCGCCGATACCGCGGTCTCCACGCCGGAAGAAACCGCCGAAAAAATGCGGGAAGAAATTCGCAAAACCAAACGGCTGACCGAAAACCCCTTCGGCGTGAACCTGATCCCCACCGCCGTTAATGACGTCTGGACCGGGCCAATTCTTAAGGTGATAAAAGAGGAAGGCGTCAGGGCCGTGGTGTATACGGGCTATGGTGAAGGCAGCATTATTCCTGCGCTGTTCAATGAGTTAAAAGAGGCGGGTATCGCCATTATCTACCGCGACATCAATCCCACGCCGGAGAACACCCTTCTGGCTGAAGAAATGGGGGCAGACATTATCGTCGCCACCGGTTTTGACGAGGGCGGGACGCTACCCGCAACGGCGCTGGGTACCTTTTCCATCGTGCCGCTGATTGCCGATGCCGTGAAGCATGTTCCGGTGATGGCGGCGGGCGGTATTACCGATCGCCGCACCGCCAGAGCGGCGCATGCGTTAGGTGCGGAAGGCGTGTTTGCCGGTTCGGTCTTTATCAGTACCGTAGAAAGCCGCGTGCCACAGGAGGTCAAAGAGAAAATTGTTGCCGCCAACGGCCTGGACCTGCTGCTTTTCCGCACCGTCCCTCACTACTATCGTTCTCTCCCCGGCAAGCTGGCGGAAAAACTGGCGGCGATGGATAAAGCTGGCGCAAGCAATGAAGCGCTGGGCAAGGCGATGGGAGGATTGCGGGGCCTGCGCCTGGGCATGCTGGAAGATAACACCGATGAAGGTTATATCTCGCTCGGCACGGGGATAGGAAGTATCCGCAGCGTGAGAAGCGTGGCTGAGGTTGTCGATACATTAACGGTTGAGTAAGCCCTTAACCCTGATGCTATGGACGCTGCACAGGAGCGGCGTCCGTAAACCGTCTTCGGCTCTTTGTCACACATAGCCGCTTTTCATCTCGCTACCGGCAAATCCGCGTACCGCGTCGTATAGGCCGGTGACAGCATCTCCCGCTTCATCGCCCAGGCTTTCTCAATCCCCTGCCCGGCAAACCATATTTTCCCTTTGCCGGAATGATTTAAGCTGTCGATGGTTTCCATCAGCGCGGCGCTGTTGGCGCTCGGGCGGTTATCGTCAAACAAATTCAGCTGGGCAACGCCGCTGCTGAAAAAGTCTGCCAGCATCACCCCCGCTTTCATATAGCGATATCCGTCAAGCCAGATACGCCCCAGCGCCTCCGTGGCGGCACGGATGATATCGCGCGAATCATTGGTGGGCGTCATCAGGGTGACGGAAGCCTGGTTGCCGTAATAAATTTCGTTGTCCGCGTGTGGGCTGGTGCGCACAAACACGCTGATAAAGCGGCAATACTGATGCTCGCCACGCAGTTTTTCCGCAGCACGTTCTGCATAGGCGCAAATGGCCTGATGCATCTCCTCGTACTGCGTAATACGGTGTCCAAACGAACGACTACAGATAATTTGCTGCTTCGTAGGAGTAAACTCTTCCAGATCGAGGCAGGGCTCACCTCGAAGCTCGCGCGCCGTGCGCTCCATTACCACGTTAAAATGTTTGCGGATGACCCAGGATGACGCTTCCGCCAGCTCCAGCGCCGTGGTTATCCCCATCGCGTTAAGCTTTTTCGTGATGCGTCGTCCTACGCCCCACACCTCCTCCACCGGAACCTTTGCCAGCAGCTTACGCTGCCGTCCACGATCCGAGAGATCGACCACGCCACCGGTGGCTGACCACCGCTTCGCCGCATAGTTGGCCAGCTTCGCCAGCGTTTTAGTCGGCGCAATCCCGACGCCCACGCTTAAGCCTGTGTTTTTAAAGACCTGCGTACGCATCTGATGACCGAATGCTTCCAGCGAGATGCAGTTGCTGACACCCGAAACGTTCACAAATGCTTCATCGATGGAGTAGATCTCAATGGCCGGCGCGAGATCGGTCAGCGTCTGCATCACCCGGCTGCTGAGATCGGCATACAGCGCATAGTTGGAGCTAAAGACGTAAACCCGCGACGGATACCCCTTCTCTTTGAATTTAAAATAGGGCTCCCCCATTTTTATGCCGAACTGCTTTGCCTCCCGCGACAGCGAAATAATACAGCCGTCGTTATTGGACACCACCACGATGGGCTTACCCACCAGATCGGGGCGAAACACCCTCTCGCAGGAGGCATAGAAGCTATTCACATCAACCAGCGCGAACATGTTTATGCGTTTTGAGCGTATGAGTGACGACACCGAAGATTTGCAGCTCCTCTTCGGACTGAAAGGCGATCGGCTGATAGCGGGCATTACGCGGCAGCAGCCGCAGAACCGGGCGGGTCTGTAGCTCTTTCACCGTAAATTCGCCGCCGACCGACGCCACAACAATGTCCCCGTGCTCGGCATTTAACGAGCGGTCTACCACCAGCAGATCGCCGTCGCTAATCCCTGCGCCGATCATGGAGTCCCCGCTCACTTTGATAAAGTAGGTCGCACTGGGGTGCCTGACCGCCAGCCGGTTAAGATCGAGACGATCCTCCACATAATCCTGCGCAGGGCTTGGAAAGCCACAGGCAACACGCTCAAGATATAAAGGTAATTCAATAAGTTGCTTTGGATGATAAGAAAAGAGAGTGTCCATAAATGCCTTTCCCGCCAGATACTGTATATAAACACAGTATTACGGATTACGGCACAGGATCAAGGTCATTTCCGACAAAGACCGCAAACGCGTTGAAGTTTGAGCGGATTTAATTTAGCAACCTCTCCTGCTGGCGATCGCAGATGGGCCAACCAAAAGTCATAAAAAAGTCACTAACCAACACTTTAAAATCACTTCATGTGAAAAAAGATCATTAAATCACTATAGAAACACTATCAATTGACTTACACATAAGAATAACGCATATTTTAGGGCACGAATTATCAAGACTTTTGGAGGACGTTTTCTATGCCAGCCCGTGACTATCCCGACAAGCGAGTTGCCCGCGGTTTAGCAAAGGAGGCCGATCTCAGGATGTTGAGCGCCCGCATTGAGCCTGACCTGATGGAATACATCAGAATCACCGCCTTTGAGACGCGAAAAAGCAAGCAGGAAATTGTGGCAGAAGCGTTAGCGCTTCACAGACAGAAAAGTCAATGTGGAGTCTGAGCAGGCAAAGCCTGGAAGTGTCCTTCCGGCTTTGCCCATGCTGTGATTAACCCATCAGCGCATTCAGTTTTTCAAGTGCTTCAGGCGGCAATTGCACCTCTCCCGCCGCGAGGTTTTGCCGCAGATGCGCCACGGATGACGTGCCGGGGATCAGCAGGATGTTCGGCGACCGTTGCAGCAGCCATGCCAGCGCAACCTGCATCGCCGTTGCGCCCAGGGAATCCGCGACGGCCTGCAGGCCGGTGGACTGCAATGGCGTGAAGCCTCCCAACGGGAAGAACGGCACATACGCAATCCCCTGCTGCGCCAGTAAATCCACCAGCGCATCGTCGCCGCGGTTCACAATGTTGTACATGTTCTGCACGCAGACGACCTGCACCATCTTCCGCGCTTCCACCACCTGCGTGGCCGTGACGTTGCTCAGGCCAATGTGGCGTACCAGCCCCTGCTGCTGTAATTCTGCGAGGGTGGAAAGCGGTTCAGCAATCGATCCTTCTGCCGGGCCGTGTGCGCTAAACATGATCCGCAGGTCCACCACGTCCAGCACATCCAGCTTCAGGTTGCGCAGGTTGTCATGCACCGCCTGGGTCAGCTCCTGCGCGGAAAAGGCCGGCAGCCAGGCCCCTTTGTCATCGCGACGGGCACCGATCTTGGTGACGAGGGTGAGATCGTCCCGGTAAGGATGAAGCGCCTCGCGGATCAGCTGGTTCGTCACATGTGGGCCGTAAAAATCGCTGGTATCGATATGATTCACACCCGCCGCCACGGCTTCGCGCAGCACGTCCAGCGCGGCCTGTTTATCCTTCGGCGGGCCAAATACGCCCGGCCCGGCAAGCTGCATTGCCCCGTAGCCCAGTCGTTTAACCGTTCGCGTTCCGAGCGCGTACGTCCCGCTTTTATCAATGCTGCTCATGTTAACCTTCCTCATAAAATGATCCGGATTTACAACAGGTTCCTGACCGAAGCCCTAAGTTAAGCGTGAGTTAAATTAAAGTTTAAATTCTATACGACGATAGTATGGGTGTACCTCTGCATCTTTTCTAACGGACGACCGCTATGCTGAAAAATCTGCACGTGATTACCGGAATTATCTTTGCCCTCACCATATTCTGTCTGCTGCAAGTTGTCACGGGAGGGTTGTTCTACTCTGCCGTCAGCAACGATCGCCATAACTTCCAGAACTCCGGCGTGCTGAATGCCCAGCAGGAAAGCCTGAGCGACAGCGTGAACACGCTGGTGAAAACGCGCGTTACCGTCACCCGCGTGGCAATCCGCTACCTGAAGAACCAGCGCGACCCGGCATCCCTTGCCGCGATCAACAAACTGCTCGGCACCGCAGGCGACTCGCTGGCTAAAGCTGAAGCCTATAACAAAGAATGGCAGAAAATGCCGCAGGTTAACGGCCAGAATGCGGCGTTAACCGACGAGATGCAGAAGTCATGGAATCAGATGCACGAGGTGATGCGTTTGTCGATTGAGTATCTGCGTGCCGACAACTACCAGGCCTATGGCGATCTGGACGCTCAGCAGGCCCAGGACGACATGGAAGCGGTCTATAACCGCTGGCGCGCCGAGAACAACACGCTGCTGAAGGCGGCAACCGAAGAGAACCAAAGCAGCTTCACGCAGATGCAGTGGACGCTGGCAGCCATTTTCCTGGCCGTTATCGCCGTGCTGGTGGTGATCTGGCAGGGTTTACAGCACCTGCTGTTAAAACCGCTCAACGCCATCATGAACCATATTCGCGCCATTGCGGGAGGCGATCTGACGCAGGATATCACCCTCTCTGGTCGCAATGAGATGGGCCAACTGGCGGCTGGCCTGCACGAGATGCAGCAGTCGCTGGTGACGACCGTCAGCGCCGTACGCGGCAGCACCGACTCCATCTACACCGGCGCGGGTGAAATTGCCGCAGGGAGCAACGATCTCTCCGCCCGCACCGAAGAGCAGGCCTCCTCGCTCGAAGAGACTGCCGCCAGCATGGAAGAGCTGACCGCAACGGTTAAACAGAACTCCGATAACGCCCGTCAGGCGACACTGCTGGCGAAGAATGCCTCTGAAACAGCGGCTCGCGGCGGCCACGTCGTGGATAACGTGGTGCGCACCATGAACGAAATTGCCGACAGTTCGCAGCAAATCGCTCATATTACCGGCGTGATTGACAGCATTGCGTTCCAGACCAACATTCTGGCGCTTAACGCCGCGGTGGAAGCCGCGCGCGCAGGCGAGCAAGGCCGCGGGTTTGCGGTTGTCGCCGGTGAAGTTCGTACGCTGGCCAGCCGCAGCGCGCAGGCGGCCAAAGAGATCAAAGGGCTTATTGAGAACTCCGTCAGCCGGGTGAACACCGGTTCTGAGCAGGTCAGCGAAGCGGGCGCGACCATGAAGGAGATTGTCGCCGCCGTCACCCGCGTCACCGATATCATGGGCGAGATTTCGTCCGCATCGGATGAACAGAGCCGCGGAATTGAGCAGGTGAGCCTGGCCGTGTCGCAGATGGACAGCGTAACGCAGCAAAACGCCGCGCTGGTGCAGCAGTCCGCCACGGCGGCAGCGGCGCTGGAAGATCAGTCCGAACAGCTGCGTCAGGCCGTGGCCGCGTTTCGTCTGAACGGTAAAGCAAACGCCACCGCCCCGCGCCCGGCCAACGTTAAAACGCCGCAGTTGCTGCGTCCGGCAACGGCTAACGCCACCTCCGACAGTAACTGGGAAACCTTCTAAGCCTCAGGCGGGCGAAGATATCGCCCGCTAACGGCTGCGCTTGGCGTGCCGTTCCCAGTTCTCCTGCTTCGCGTCGTCGGATTTTCGCAGGGAAACATAGCAAGCCCCGCTGCCGCCGTGATGCGGCAGCGCCACGCAGAACGCCTGCACTTCCTCGAACTCGGTTAACCAGCGTGCCAGATAGCTACGCACCACATTAGGATGCGAATTTTGCTCGCGCCCTTTCCCGTGGATGATGATGAGGTTACGTAATCCGTCACGACTGGCCTGGCGAATAAAGGAATACAGCATCTGGCGGCAGCGTTCAGCGGGCTGACGCAACAGATTTAAGCTGGCCTGTCGGGAGTATTTACCCGAACGCAGCTTATCAATAACGCCCTGCTGGACGCCTTCGCGCTGGAACGCCAGCGGCTCGTCAAGCGGCAATAGCTCAAGGAAACCCAGGGTCAGAAAGTTGTCGAGCTGTTCGGTATCGATGTCCTGGCGAGCCCGGGTATTACGGCTTTGCTGCCAGTGGATATCGGTGCAGCGTTTCAGGGGCTGGACATCCTCCATGGCGTCAAGAAAAAGGGATTTGTCGTCAGGGTTCATGGAAATCCTCCGGCTACATCTGGGCTTGTACTATACCTGTGCCAGACAGGTGTCTCAATAACCCTTAGAAGATGAGGCACGAGATAAATATTAACCCGATGAATATATATAGTCATTATAAAATGCACTTAAACCTGACTTAACTAAAACCCCAGCAAGAGTAAAATAGGTGATTTGCGTTAAATTTTTCTAAAATCAGTCATTCACCTTCCTTTCATTTTTCGGGAAAGGTGTTATAACTAAATTTACCTGCCTCATGGATATAATACCCAGGACTTGCGAAAGGACGCACTGCTGTGTGTACTATAGGGTCTGTCTGATGTCGGGCAGACTCTGTTTTTTTATTATGCGACACTCACCCTGAAATTATTTTTCTCGCTTCCCTTCTGAATTGCGTAATTAATGATTCGGCAAGCGGAGTTTGACGAGAATCCCGGCGCTGAATTAAATAATATGCGGCTTTTGGAAGCGACTCGGCAACCGGCAGAATGACCAGACGGTGCGCCAGCAGCGGATCACAGCCTAACTCCTGCGGAAGGATACTTAAAAAATCACTTTGCGCAACAAGGCTAATGCAGGAAGAAAAGGTTTCGCACACTACGCCAATCCGCGGTATTTGCGAGCGGTGGCTAAATAGATCTTCTAATTGCTTATAATAACTTCCCCGCGGCGTTGGCATTGTCCAGTTATAATGCAGCAGATCGTTAATGGATGTTGCCCCTGTCGCCGGATGCCCTTCCCGGCAAAATACCGCAAATGGTTTTTCGAAGAGTTTTTCAAACGTAAACTCATGGTCGTAAGGCCCCTGATAATAGGTGTTGATGGTGAAGTCAAGTTCGCCCTGGCGTAATTCATTGATCATCGACACCAGCTGCCCTTCCATAATTCGCACTTTAACCTGCGGGTGCTGGGCGTGAAAACGGGTGATGACGGCGGGCATCAGGCTGCGTGACACGCTGGCCCCCATCCCGATATTGATCTGCCCGGCCAGATCCCCCTGCCGCTGGCGAATGTCATCCTGCGCCGCACGCAGCTCTTCCAGAATCAGCCTGGCGCGCTGGTAAAACCCTTCCCCGCACTCGGTCAGCGCAACGCCTTTACTCCGGCGAACAAAAAGCTGCGCCGCCATGCCCTCCTCCAGCTCTTTGATGGATTTGGTCAGCGCCGGCTGCGAGAGATTCAGCGTCCGGCTGGCACCGCGAATGCTGCCCTGACGCGCCACTTCAACAAACGCCCGGATTTGATGAAATTTAATCTGAAATGACATAGCCCAACCGATAACCATTGTTTATCAGAGTAAAGAAACTGTCATCTACTTTAATGGAAAGGGATGTGCGAGGGTAATTCCTGAACGGTTAAAACTGTGAAAAAACGGTTAGTGATAAGTAAAAACTATCACAGCGTGAAGCAGTTCACATTTTTTAATGATGACAGGAACAGATATGGACACACTGGCGCAGTACATCCAGACATTAGCCCCCCAGCTGATCGCATGGCGTCGCGATTTTCACCATTTTGCGGAATCCGGCTGGGTAGAGTTCCGTACCGCCGCAAAGGTTGCGGAAATCCTTGACTCCCTGGGCTACGAACTGACGATGGGTCGCGACGTGATCGATGCCGAAAGCCGTATGGGGCTGCCCGATGACGCTACCCTTTCGCGAGAGTTTGCCCGTGCGCGGTCACAGGGCGCGCCTGAGAAATGGCTGGCACCGTTTGAAGGCGGATTTACCGGCATTGTGGCGACCCTGAATACCGGACGACCGGGCCCGACGCTGGCGTTTCGCGTCGACATGGATGCCCTTGATTTAAGCGAAGCGCTCGACGACAGCCATCGCCCGTTCCGCGACGGTTTTGCCTCCTGCAACGCGGGAATGATGCACGCCTGCGCGCACGACGGCCACACTACCATTGGCCTGGGGCTGGCAAAGGTGCTTAAGCAGAACGAAGCGCAGCTCAACGGTACCGTCAAGCTGATTTTCCAGCCTGCCGAAGAAGGCACCCGCGGCGCGCGCGCCATGGTCGCCGCCGGGGCGCTGGACGGCGTGGACTATTTTACCGCCATCCATATTGGTACCGGCGTCCCCGCCGGAACGGCGATCTGCGGCAGCGATAACTTTATGGCAACCACCAAGTTCGACGTGAACTTTACCGGCGTTGCCGCACACGCGGGCGGCAAACCGGAGGATGGACGTAACGCCCTGCTTGCCGCCGCGCAGGCCGCCCTCGCCCTGCACTGCATCGCCCCGCACAGCGAAGGCGCTTCCCGCGTCAACGTCGGCGTGATGCAGGCGGGTAGCGGCCGCAACGTGGTGCCCGCAAATGCACTGATTAAGGTTGAAACCCGCGGCGAAAGCGAAGCAATAAACCAGTATGTCTTTGAACGCGCGAAGGCTGTCATTACCGGCGCGGCCGCGCTCTATGGCGTGAGCGCGGAGATGCGCCTGATGGGGGCCGCCACCTCCAGCGCACCGACGCCGGCCTGGGTTGATTACCTGCGTGAACAGGCGAGCCAGGTATCGGGAATTGTGCACGCAATCGATAAAGTGAAAGCGCCAGCAGGCTCTGAAGACGCCACGCTGATGATGGCCCGCGTGCAGCAGAACGGCGGCATGGCATCGTATATGGTGTTCGGCACGGATTTGAGCGCCGGACATCACAACGAAAAATTCGACTTCGATGAGCAGGTCATGGCTGTCGCCATTGAAACGCTGGCGCGAACTGCGCTCAATTTCCCGTGGACGCGAGGTGTGTAATGCAGGAGAACTACGCTTTTATTGCCGATGCCATCGACACGCGATGTCAGACGCTAACCGATATTGCCGACGCAATTTGGGATCATCCCGAAACCCGCTTTGAAGAGTTCTGGTCCTCCAGACGGCTCGCTGACGAGCTGGAAGCCGAGGGCTTTACGCTGACCCGCGAGGCAGGCGGTATCCCCAACGCGTTTATCGCCAGCTTCGGCAGCGGAAAACCGGTTATCGCTCTGCTGGGCGAGTACGACGCGCTGGCCGGGCTAAGCCAGCAGGCGCACTGCGCGACGGCGCAATCCGCCACGCCGGGGGCGAACGGCCACGGCTGCGGGCATAACCTGCTGGGTACCGCGGCGCTTGCGGGCGCGGTGGCGGTAAAAAGCTGGCTGGAGCAGCACGGCGGCAGCGGAACGGTGCGTTTTTACGGCTGTCCCGGTGAGGAAGGCGGCTCCGGGAAAACCTTTATGGTACGTGAAGGTCTGTTTGATGACGTTGATGCCGCCGTCACCTGGCACCCAGAGGCCTTTGCCGGGATGTTTAACGTCAGCACGCTGGCCAACATTCAGGCGGCCTGGCGTTTTCACGGCGTGGCGGCGCATGCGGCCAACTCGCCCCATTTAGGGCGCAGCGCGCTGGACGCCGTGACGCTGATGACTACCGGCACCAACTTCCTTAACGAGCACATCATAGAGAAAGCGCGCGTCCATTACGCCATCACCGACACCGGCGGGATTTCGCCCAACGTGGTGCAGGCGCAGGCTGAAGTGCTGTACCTGATCCGCGCCCCGGAGATGGCCGACGCGCAGCAGATCTACCAACGCATCGAAAAAATTGCCCAGGGCGCGGCAATGATGACCGAAACCACCGTGGAATGCCGCTTTGATAAGGCCTGCTCCAGCTACCTGCCGAACCGCACGCTTGAGGCTGCGATGTACCGCGCTTTGCAGCACTACGGCACGCCGGAGTGGACCGATGAAGAGCGCGACTTTGCCCGCGAAATCCGCGCCACGCTGACGCCCAACGATCTGCAGAACAGCCTGAAAAACATTGCCGCCACGGGGGGAGAAGCAGGCAAAGCCTTTGCCCGCCGCCATCAGGAGACGCTGCTGGTGGATGAAGTCGCGCCCTATGCCATCACCGATAACGTGCTGGCGGGTTCAACAGACGTGGGTGACGTCAGCTGGAAAATGCCGGTCGCCCAGTGCTTCAGCCCCTGCTTTACCGTTGGCACGCCGCTGCACACCTGGCAACTGGTGGCGCAAGGACGAACCTCCATCGCCCATAAAGGTATGCTGCTGGCCGGGAAAGTGATGGGCGCAACCGCACTCAATCTGCTGCAGGATGCAGACCTGCTGAAAACATGCCGTGAAGAGTTCGAACAACAAATAGAAGAAAAACCATACGCGTGTCCGATCCCACCGGGCGTGACACCGTCACCTTTAAAATAAAAAAACACAACACAACAACACAACACTCCCGAGGAACGCCCATGAGTATGTCATCCATACCTTCGCATTCCCCATCCGGTAAGCTCTATGGCTGGGTTGAAAGGATCGGCAATAAAGTGCCGCACCCTTTCCTGCTGTTTATCTATCTGATTGTGATTTTGATGGTTGCCACCGCCGTGCTCTCGGCCTTTGACGTCAGCGTGCGCAGCCCGGCAGACGGCAGCCTGGTGGCGGTGAAAAACCTGCTCAGCATTGACGGGCTGCACTGGTTTTTACCGAACGTGATCAAAAACTTCAGCGGTTTCGCTCCGCTGGGGGCCATTCTGGCGCTGGTGCTGGGCGCCGGGCTGGCTGAACGCGTGGGCTTGTTACCCGCACTGATGGTAAAAATGGCGTCCCACGTCAGCGCGCGCTACGCCAGCTACATGGTGCTGTTTATCGCCTTCTTCAGCCACATTTCATCCGATGCCGCGCTGGTGATTATGCCGCCGATGGGGGCGCTGATCTTCCTCGCCGTCGGGCGCCATCCCGTGGCGGGTCTGCTGTCGGCCATTGCGGGCGTGGGCTGCGGCTTTACCGCCAACCTGCTGATCGTCACCACCGACGTGCTGCTCTCGGGCATCAGCACGGAGGCAGCGAAAACCATTGATGCGGCCATGCACGTCAGCGTGATCGACAACTGGTACTTTATGGCCAGCTCGGTGATTGTCCTGACGATTGTCGGCGGGCTGATTACCGATAAGATCGTCGAACCGCGTCTGGGCAAATGGGAAGGCCGTAGCGATGAAAAGCTGGAGACGCTAAGCAAAGAGCAGCGCTTTGGCCTGCGCGTGGCCGGGCTGGTCTCGCTGGCGTTTATCGCGCTGGTGGCGCTGATGGTGGTGCCGGAAAACGGCATACTGCGCGATCCGGTTAAGCATACCGTCCTGCCGTCGCCGTTTATTCAGGGCATCGTGCCGCTGATTATTCTCTTCTTCTTTGTCGTTTCGCTCGCCTACGGTATCGCTACCGGCAAAATCCGCCGTCAGGGCGATCTGCCGCAGCTGATGATCGAGCCGATGAAAGAGATGGCGGGCTTTATCGTGATGGTATTCCCGCTGGCGCAGTTCGTGGCGATGTTTAACTGGAGCAACATGGGCAAGTTTATGGCCGTGGGCCTGACCGACGCGCTGGAGGCTGCCGGGTTAAGCGGCGTACCGGCGTTTGTCGGGCTGGCGCTGCTGTCATCCCTGCTGTGCATGTTTATTGCCAGCGGCTCCGCCATCTGGTCAATTCTGGCGCCGATCTTCGTGCCGATGTTTATGATGCTCGGGTTCCACCCGGCGTTTGCCCAGATCCTGTTCCGCATCGCAGACTCCTCGGTGATCCCGCTGGCGCCCGTCTCACCTTTCGTTCCGCTGTTTTTAGGTTTCCTGCAGCGCTATAAGCCCGAGGCCAGACTGGGTACCTACTATTCGCTGGTTTTACCCTACCCGCTTATCTTTTTAGGGGTATGGCTGGTGATGCTGGTGGCATGGTATCTTGTCGGCCTGCCGATTGGGCCGGGGATATACCCGAGGCTAAATTAAGGGATTGAAAATGCTGAGATTACTCGAAGATAAAATTGCGACGCCGCTCGGGCCGCTGTGGGTGATCGCGGACGAGCAGTTCTGCCTGCGCGCCGTTGAGTGGGAAGAGCACAGCGACCGCATGGAGGAACTGCTTGATATTCATTACCGCGCACAAGGTTATGAACGCATCAGCGCCACCAACCCGGGCGGGCTGAGCGACAAGCTGGCGGCGTATTTTGAAGGCGATCTCAGCATCATTGACACTCTGCCAACCGCCACGGCAGGTACCCCTTTTCAGCGCGAAGTGTGGCAGGCGCTGCGGTCGATTCCGTGCGGGCAGGTCATGCATTACGGCCAGCTCGCGGAGCAGCTAGGCCGCGCAGGCGCCGCACGCGCGGTGGGTGCCGCCAATGGCTCTAATCCGGTCAGCATTGTGGTGCCCTGCCATCGGGTCATTGGCCGTAACGGCACCATGACCGGCTATGCCGGCGGCGTGCAGCGCAAGGAGTGGTTACTGCGTCACGAAGGGTATCTCTTGCTGTAGATCCCAGGCTTTTTGTGCTTAATTTTCTACCGGTTAGGCTAAAAATCCATAATCAAGCTGTGGAATTTCAAGAAGATGGCAACACGTTGCCGTCTCTTGTCCTTATTGAGGGTTTGTCAGGCTTACGTACTTACCAAAAAGATGTTAAAATTGACCAATATCAATTAAGGCTTGAGCAAACCTATGATCCCGGAAAAGCGAATTATACGACGCATTCAGTCTGGCGGTTGTGCTATCCATTGCCAGGATTGCAGCATCAGCCAGCTCTGTATCCCGTTTACCCTGAATGAGCATGAACTCGATCAGCTTGATAATATCATCGAGCGCAAAAAGCCGATTCAGAAAGGGCAGACGCTGTTTAAAGCGGGAGACGAACTGAAATCGCTCTATGCTATCCGCTCTGGCACCATCAAGAGCTACACCATCACCGAACAGGGTGACGAGCAGATCACCGGCTTCCACCTGGCAGGCGATCTGGTGGGCTTTGATGCCATCGGCACTGGTCACCACCCGAGCTTTGCTCAGGCACTCGAAACCTCAATGGTTTGCGAAATTCCGTTTGAAACCCTGGACGATCTGTCCGGTAAGATGCCTAACCTGCGTCAGCAGATGATGCGTCTGATGAGCGGTGAGATCAAAGGCGATCAGGACATGATTCTGCTGCTTTCCAAAAAGAACGCAGAAGAGCGCCTGGCCGCGTTTATCTACAACCTCTCCCGCCGCTTCGCCGAGCGCGGTTTCTCGCCGCGTGAGTTCCGTCTGACCATGACCCGTGGCGATATCGGTAACTACCTGGGCCTGACCGTTGAGACCATCAGCCGTCTGCTGGGTCGTTTCCAGAAGAGCGGAATGCTGGCCGTTAAGGGTAAATACATCACTATCGAAAACGGCGAAGCGCTGGCCGTTCTTGCCGGACACGCCCGCAACGTGGCGTAACTCTCCGCCTTTTGATAACCAGACTGATAAATACACGTGATTTATTGGTCTGGTATCATCGCTTCCGCTTTAAGACATTTTCACCGTAGCACGTCCCCACACAGCGCCTGAAAGGTTGTCGTTGAGGTTATGAATTGAGAGAAAGTTTGTTTTTCGTTTCAGTCGTGATCGCCTCAGTGACCTTTATATTCATCTGGATCATGCTTGTCGGTCCGATGAAGGGGGAGGAAAAAACCTACGTTCAGGATTCCACGACCTTTGCGATAGCGGTGATGGTGCTGCTGTTCATTGCGTTTATCGCGGTGACATCCACCGTGCTTTTCCTCTGATAAATTTTCATGAATTATTGATCTGGCAAAAGCTCCCCTCTGTTTCATTCAGGATATATAGGTTACTCTTTTAATTACAGACTGTGGTGACAGTAGTAAGGAGACCTGTATGGCCAAGTATCAAAACATGCTGGTAGCTATCGATCCGAATCAGGACGATCAGCCGGCATTACGACGTGCTGTGTATTTACATCAACGGATTGGTGGCAAAATCAAAGCGTTTTTGCCGATCTATGACTTCTCGTATGAGATGACCACCCTTCTGTCGCCTGACGAGCGCACCGCTATGCGTCAGGGCGTCATCAGCCAGCGTACCGCGTGGATCCGTGAACAGGCGAAGTATTACCTGGAAGCGGGCGTGCCTATTGATATTAAAGTGGTCTGGCATAACCGACCTTTTGAGGCCATTATCCAGGAAGTGGTTGCCGGTGGGCACGACCTGCTGCTGAAGATGGCGCACCAGCACGACAAGCTGGAGTCCGTAATCTTCACTCCGACCGACTGGCATTTGTTGCGTAAATGCCCTTGCCCGGTCTGGATGGTGAAAGACCAGCCGTGGCCTGAAGGCGGGAAAGCCGTTGTGGCGGTGAATCTCGCGAGCGAAGAGGATTATCACAATTCGCTCAACGAGAAGCTGGTGAAGGAGACCATCCAGCTTGCCGATCAGGTTAACCATACCGAAGTGCATCTGGTGGGCGCCTATCCGGTTACCCCGATCAACATCGCCATTGAGCTGCCGGAATTTGACCCTAGCGTCTATAACGACGCGATCCGCGGTCAGCACCTGCTGGCGATGAAAGCGCTGCGCCAGAAGTTCAGCATTGACGAGAACATGACGCACGTGGAAAAAGGGCTGCCTGAAGAGGTGATTCCGGATTTAGCCGAACATCTGCAGGCCGGGATTGTGGTGCTGGGCACCATTGGCCGGACCGGTATCTCTGCTGCCTTCCTCGGCAATACCGCCGAACAGGTGATCGACCATCTGCGCTGCGACCTGCTGGTCATCAAGCCGGATGAGTATCAGACGCCGATTGAGCTGGACGACCCGGAAGACGATTAACGTAAACATCAAAGCCCGCCGCTCCGGCGGGCTTTTCTCATCAGCTCTCCATTACCGGCTTCGGCTGTTCACCTGACTCATCCTGCATCCACGGCGCGTGCAATACCATGCTGGGCAGCGCCAGCTTAATCTCCTGGGCGTTCAGCCCTTCAAGAATACGGATATTGATCTCCTGCTGGATGTCCATGTATTTATTGTAATCCGCGGTATTAACGATATGGACGACTTCAAACGTCAGGCGGTCGCGGTCGAATCCCAGAAAATGGGCACGATCGAATTTTGTCTCGCCGACATCGGTAATGATCTGCCTGACCATATCCCCCACGTAGCGCAACTTATCGGGCGGCGTGTCGCTGGCAACGCCAAAGGTAAAGACGATGCGACGCGTCTGCATGCGTTTGTAGTTGTGAAGCGTCTGCTGAAGCAAAATGGCGTTACCGCAGACGATCTGCTCCCCGCTCAGGCTGCGGATACGGGTCGTTTTCAGGCCAATGTGCTCTACCGTCCCCGCCACGTCGTTGAATACCACAAAATCGCCAATTTCAAACGGCTTATCAAAGCCGATAGAGAGCGAGGCAAACACGTCGCTGAGGATCGTTTGTACGGCGAGGGCGATGGCAATACCCCCTACCCCAAGGCTGGCAACCAGAGCAGTGATGTTGACGCCCGCGTTAGCAAGGATAGACAGCAGCATCACTGACCAGACGATGGCACGGAGAATAAGCCCCGTGATCACCAGCGTGACCGGGTTTTTATGGCTTCCGGGCGCCAGCATGACATGACGAAGCCACGACACCACCCCCTGATCCATCCACAGCGCCACCTGGATGGCGAAAACCAGGAACCAGGCGTGGCTCACGGTGCCAAAGAGATGATCCGGCAAGTCAACGAAACGCAGGCTGAAGAGCAGCGCCACCACAAACAGCAGGAAGCGGCTGGTGCGGTTAAGCATATCGGTCAGGATAAAACGCATCCGGTTGGTGGTCGGGTGCTTGTCGCCCCAGGTGGTAATGCCTTTCTTAACGAACGCGATCAGGCGCGTTAGCAGCCAGTACACCAGCAGCGTCACAAAGACAACCGTGGCGGCGCCTATCCAGAATGTCGGCGTCATCATCAGCGCGATGATGTCGAAGCGGGACAGAAATTGCATTACACCTCCTCGTATTACACAAAGGGTAAAGTATAGACAGAGGAGAAACGCTGGCCGCAGAAATAGGAAAACCGCCCCGAAGGGCGGTTTGTCAGGAGAAAGCGAATTACAGCGCTTTCAGAATCGCATCCACGCTGGCTTTGGCGTCGCCAAACAGCATATGGGTATTCTCTTTGAAGAACAGCGGGTTCTGCACGCCAGCATAGCCGGTGTTCATCGAGCGTTTGAAGACAATGACGTTCTGCGCCTTCCACACTTCCAGAACCGGCATCCCGGCGATTGGGCTACGCGGATCGTCCTGTGCCGCCGGGTTAACGGTGTCGTTAGCACCAATAACCAGCACGGTGTCGGTGTCGGCGAAATCATCATTAATCTCGTCCATCTCCAGCACGATGTCGTATGGCACCTTCGCTTCCGCCAGCAGTACGTTCATGTGGCCCGGCAGACGTCCGGCCACCGGGTGAATACCAAAGCGAACTTTGATACCGCGCGCGCGCAGCTTCTCGGTGATTTCCGCCACCGGATACTGCGCCTGCGCCACCGCCATACCGTAGCCTGGGGTGATGATCACAGAATGCGAGTTTTTCAGCATTTCCGCGGTGTCTTCCGCGCTGATCTCACGGTGTTCACCCACTTCTTCGTCAGTGCCGGTAGAAGAACCGTCAGAACCGAAGCCACCGGCGATAACGCTGATGAACGAACGGTTCATCGCCTTACACATGATGTAAGACAGGATGGCACCGGAAGAACCGACCAGCGCACCGGTGACGATCAGCAGGTCGTTGCTCAGCATAAAGCCCGCAGCCGCCGCTGCCCAACCGGAGTAGGAGTTCAGCATCGAGACAACCACCGGCATATCCGCACCGCCGATGGACGCCACCAGATGCCAGCCAAACGCCAGCGCGATGATGGTCATCACCAGCAACGCCAGTACCTGCAGGCCCACGCTTTCGGTACGCACGAAGACCACCAGGAGCACAAACGACACCACCAGCGCCGCCAGGTTCAGCTTGTGACGGTTAGGCAGCATCAGCGGTTTAGAAGAGATCTTACCGCGCAGCTTGCCGAACGCTACGATAGAACCGGTGAAGGTTACTGCACCGATGAAGATACCGAGGAACACTTCGGTCAGATGAATGTTGACCAGAATCGGCTCCATGCCCGGTTCGTGATACAGGTAGCTGTTGAAGCCCACCAGCACCGCTGCCAGGCCCACGAAGCTGTGCAGAATCGCCACCAGCTCCGGCATCTCGGTCATTTCAACGCGCTTCGCCAGGCGAATACCAATCGCGCCGCCGATGATCATCGCCACCAGGATCCACGCCACGTTGCCGGTATCCGGCCCGAAGATGGTGGCAATCAGCGCAATCGCCATCCCGGCGATACCAAAGTTATTTCCCTGCTGAGACGTTTCGTGTTTGGAAAGCCCCGCTAGACTGAAAATAAACAGGATTGCAGCAACAATGTATGCGGCTGTCACTAATCCTCCAGACATATGCTACCCCTTAGCCTTTACGAAACATTTTCAGCATGCGCTGAGTCACGGTGAAACCACCGAAAATATTGATACTGGCGATCAGCACCGCGATAAAGCTCAGGAAGCTGATCCAGCCGCCGTGTCCAATCTGCAGCAACGCCCCTACCACGATGATCCCGGAGATAGCGTTGGTCACCGACATCAGCGGCGTATGCAGCGCATGGGAGACGTTCCACACCACGTAGTAACCCACAACGCACGAGAGTGCGAAGACGGTAAAGTGGCCGAGGAACTCTTTCGGCGCGACGTCAGCCAGCCAGCCGAACAGAATAATGACCAGCGCCATGATGGCGTATTTGCGCCACGGAGAAGCCGGTTTTGCCGGTTCTTTTGGCTCGGGTGCCGCTTTCGGCGCTGCCTGGGGCTGGGCTGAAACCTGAATAGGCGGCGCAGGCCAGGTAATTTCACCTTCGCGAACGACGGTGACGCCGCGCACCACCACATCGTCAAAATCGACGGTGATGTTGCCGTCTTTCTCTTTGCAGAGCAGCTTCAGCAGGTTAACGAGGTTCGTGCCGTACAGCTGAGACGACTGGGTTGGCAGGCGGCCAGGCAGGTCAGTATAGCCGATCACCTTCACGCCGTTAGCGGTCGTGGTCACCTGATTGGCAACGGTATACTCGCAGTTACCGCCGTTTTGCGCCGCCAGGTCGACAATCACGCTGCCCGGCTTCATGGAGTCGACCATCTCGCGGGTGATCAGCTTCGGCGCCGGTTTACCCGGAATAAGCGCGGTGGTAACAATAATGTCGACGTCTTTCGCCTGCGCGGCAAAAAGTTCCATTTCGGCTTTGATAAAGGCTTCGGACATCACCTTCGCGTAACCATCACCGCTGCCCGCTTCTTCCTTAAAGTCCAGCTCAAGGAATTCGGCCCCCATGCTCTGGACCTGTTCCTTCACTTCGGGACGGGTGTCGAACGCGCGCACGATAGCGCCCAGGCTGTTTGCCGCACCGATTGCGGCAAGACCCGCCACGCCCGCGCCAATTACCATCACTTTCGCCGGTGGGACTTTCCCCGCCGCGGTGATCTGGCCGGTAAAGAAGCGTCCAAATTCGTGAGCGGCTTCAACAATGGCGCGGTAGCCGGCAATGTTTGCCATGGAGCTCAGCGCATCCAGCGACTGCGCGCGCGAAATACGCGGCACGGAGTCCATCGCCATCACGGTCACGCCACGGGCCGCCAGCTTCTCCATCAGTTCAGGATTTTGTGCAGGCCAGACGAAGCTCACCAGCGTGGTGCCTGGATTCAGCAGCGCAATCTCACTCTCTTCCGGCGCGTTGACCTTCAGAATCACGGGCGACTGCCAGACTTCAGCACCGTCCACCACTTCCGCGCCAGCCTGAGTAAAGGCTTCGTCATCGAAACTCGCCAGCTTGCCTGCGCCGCTTTCAACCGCGACGGTAAAACCCAGTTTAAGCAGTTGCTCCACCGTTTTCGGTGTTGCCGCTACGCGGGTTTCATTGGCTAACCGTTCTTTTGGTACCCCAATACGCATAGTTTTCCCTTCCATCGGTTTTTGATGATGGTTTGTCGATAAATGCCCGCGGTTTGTATCAATTTTCGCCAGCATGATAGCGACGAGAAATGAGTAACCCCGCAAAATAAAACAGTAACAAACTGTCTATAACCTACTGAAAATAGCGCTTGTGATCTACCGCCAGAAAACACTATTTCTTACTTTATCTGTGAAAAATAAGCGATCGGCGTCACTGACAGTGATATTTACCTTAAATTCATCGCCAGAACCGATAAATCGCGCAAGCGAAGCGGTAAAAACATGATATAGCGCCATAAGAGAACAAGTTATTAACATTAAATTAACTTGTAAAAGTCATATGCTTTATCAGTTTTGCTTGTCAAACGCCTGTTTTTTCAACATATCACTAAATGTTATCGAATTCGGTAATTGAGTGAGCACAGGCAGTGAAAAATGGCGCAGACAGCGACGGGTTTTAAATGCCATAATCGGGGCCGTCTCAAATAAACAACAATACCAGTACATGGTTTGCGCAAGGCGAAGGATTATTTTTATGAAGCTTAAGAACACACTCCTGGCGTCCGCACTTCTCTGTGCGACCGCCCTGTCTGCGAATGCCGCAACAGAGTTAACGCCAGAGCAAGCGGCAGCGTTAAAACCTTTTGACCATACGGTCATTGTGGGTCGTTATAATTCTATTGGCGATGCCGTCGCCGCCGCATCAAAAGCCGCGGATAAAAACGGGGCGGCCTCGTTTTACGTAGTTGACCAGTCCGATTACGGCAACAGCGGTAACCAGCGCGTGACCATTGCGCTGTATAAAGATAATGCACCAAAGGCTGACGCGCCGAAAAACCGCGTGATCAACGGTATCGTTGAGCTGCCGAAAGACCAGGCCATTGAGCTGGAACCTTACGACACCGTTACCGTTCAGGGCTTCTATCGCAGCCAGCCAGAAGTGAACGATGCCATCACCAAAGCCGCGAAAGAGAAAGGTGCCTACTCTTTCTATATCGTGCGTCAGGTAGATGCTAACCAGGGCGGCAACCAGCGCATTACCGCATTCATCTACAAAGAAGATGCGAAAAAACGCGTTCTGCAGAGCCCGGATGCCATCCCTGCGGATTCTGAAGCGGGTCGCGCGGCGATAGCCAAAGGCGGCGAAGAAGCGAAGAAAGTTGAAATTCCGGGCGTCGCGACCTCTGCGGCGCCAAGCGCTGAAGTGGGCCGTTTCTTTGAAACGCAGTCCACGAAAGGTGGCCGTTACTCCGTGACGCTGCCGGACGGCACCAAAATTGAAGAGCTGAACAAAGCCACTGCCGCGCAGATGGTGCCGTTCGACAGCATCAAGTTTACCGGCAACTACGGCAATATGACGGAAGTCTCTTATCAGGTCGCGAAGCGTGCGGCGAAGAAAGGGGCGAAGTATTACCACATCACACGCCAGTGGCAGGAACGTGGTAACAACGTGACCATCAGCGCCGATCTGTACAAGTAACAAAACCGTTGACGAAAGGCGGCGCAAGGCCGCCTTTTTTTGTTACTTTTTTTGAAAATCTGCCACACATCATTGCATGCTTTCGTTACACTCCGTAAAATCCCGCGCCTTAGTGTGATCCACCATTTTTATGCGCCTTAGCGAAATAATTATTCTGGATTGGGACTTTTCATAACAGGAAGCCAATGGAAAAGAAACTTGGCCTGAGTGCTTTAACTGCACTTGTATTGAGCTCAATGCTGGGCGCGGGCGTATTCAGTTTACCGCAGAACATGGCGGCCGTCGCAAGCCCTGCCGCCCTGCTCATTGGCTGGGGCATTACCGGTGTCGGGATATTGCTGCTGGCGTTTGCCATGCTGTTGCTGACGCGCATTCGCCCGGATCTGGACGGCGGCATTTTCACCTATGCACGTGAAGGTTTCGGCGAGCTGATCGGCTTCTGTTCCGCCTGGGGCTACTGGCTGTGCGCGGTCATCGCCAACGTCTCTTATCTGGTGATTGTCTTCTCGGCGCTCAGTTTCTTTACCGATACCCCTGAGCTGCGCCTGTTTGGCGACGGTAATACCTGGCAGTCTATCGTCGGCGCCTCGGTGCTGCTGTGGATTGTTCACTGGCTGATTTTGCGCGGTGTCCAGACCGCCGCCAGCATCAACCTGGTGGCGACGCTGGCGAAGCTGGTGCCGCTTGGCCTGTTTATCGTGCTGGCCTTCATTGCGTTCCGTCTCGACGTGTTTTCGCTTGATTTCAGCGGCATTGCGCTGGGCGTTCCGGTCTGGGAGCAGGTGAAAAACACGATGCTGATTACCCTGTGG
Source organism: Enterobacter cloacae complex sp. P17RS (assembly GCF_014895885.1). NCBI lineage: Bacteria > Pseudomonadati > Pseudomonadota > Gammaproteobacteria > Enterobacterales > Enterobacteriaceae > Enterobacter > Enterobacter cloacae complex sp. P17RS. The sequence goes on along the minus strand of NZ_JADBQK010000007.1, from coordinate 100,720 downwards.
GTATTTATCGGCGTTGAGGGTGCCGTCGTGGTTTCTGCCCGCGCGCGCAATAAGCGCGATGTGGGCCGCGCCACGCTGCTGGCCGTCCTGGCGGCGCTGGGCGTGTATCTGCTGGTGACCCTGCTTTCGCTGGGCGTGGTGGCGCGTCCTGAACTGGCCGAAATGCGTAACCCGTCCATGGCAGGCCTGATGGTGAAAATGCTCGGCCCGTGGGGCGACGTGGTGATTGCCGCAGGGCTGATCGTCTCCGTCTGCGGCGCTTATTTGAGCTGGACCATCATGGCGGCTGAAGTGCCGTTCCTGGCCGCGACGCACAAGGCGTTTCCACGCCTGTTTGCTCGTCAAAACCAAAATAATGCGCCATCAGCCTCACTCTGGCTGACCAACATCAGCGTTCAGGTCTGTCTGGTGCTGATCTGGCTCACAGGTTCAGACTATAACACCCTGCTGACCATCGCCTCGGAGATGATTCTGGTACCCTATTTCTTAGTGGGTGCGTATTTGTTAAAAATCGCCACGCGTCCGGCGCACTATGTTGTGGGCGTAGGGGCCTGTATTTACGGCCTGTGGTTGTTGTATGCTTCCGGGCCGATGCATCTGCTGCTGTCGGTTGTGCTGTATGCGCCGGGTCTGCTGGTGTTTATCTATGCTCGTCGCACGCATCAGCTGGAGAACGCGCTGAAACGCCGTGAAATGGCCTTAATCGGGCTGTTACTGGTTGCTGCCGTACCGGCAACCTGGATGTTAATGGGATAGCACTGTCTTTCCCATTGTTGAACTGTAAAGGAGAATACGATGGGAAATGCACCGCTTCGCCCAATACTGATCACCGGTGGAGGCCGCCGTATCGGCCTCGCCCTCGCCCATCACTTTCTCAACCTTCGGCATCCGGTTATTGTCAGCTACCGTACGGAATACCCGTCGATTGAGGGGCTGCGCAAAGCCGGAGCGATCTGCATTCAGGCTGATTTTTCCACCGACGAAGGCATTCTGGCCTTTGCCGAACAGGTTAAATCCACCGCGACGGGGTTGCGTGCCGTGATCCATAACGCCAGCGCATGGTGTGCCGAGAAGCCCGGCACGTCCCTCAGCGATACGCTCTCCGCCATGCTGCAGATCCACGTTAACGCTCCTTATCTGCTTAACCACGCGCTGCAGGATCTGCTGCGCGGCCACGGGCATGCGGCGGGCGACATTATTCACTTTACCGATTATGTGGTGGAGCGCGGCAGCGACAAGCATATCGCCTACGCGGCCAGCAAAGCCGCGCTGGATAACATGACCCGCTCCTTTGCCCGCAAGCTCGCGCCTGAGGTGAAGGTGAACGCCATCGCCCCGGCGATGATTTTGTTTAACGAACACGATGATGCGGAGTATCGCCAGCAGGCGCTGAATAAGTCGCTCATGAAAATAGCGCCCGGCGAGAAAGAGGTGATCGACCTTGTAGATTATCTGCTCACCAGCTGCTACGTCACCGGCAGAACCTTTGCCGTGGACGGCGGCCGCCCGCTGCGCTAGTGAAAGCGGCTCCAGAAGAAGATTAACACCCAGGCGCTGAGCCCCCAGCAGACCACTGCCCCGCCCAGCGCCAGGGGGAGCCGCAGAAAACCGGTGAAATACCACAGGGAAAGCAGGTAGAGAAAGTACGGTATGATTGACCACATGCCAAACACGATGGTCGTGCGTAGCGCTTCCGTACCCCGCTCAGAGGCCACAATATAGTGGGCAATCAGCGCAAAGGTCGGGAACAGCGGGATAAGCCCGGCAATATAGTAGTTTTTGGTTTTTGCCAGAATGCCAATCAGTAACACCACCAGCGCCCCCAGCGCGGCTTTGATCACCAGCCCCATATTTTTTCCTATAACAATCAAATAACAAGAAACGTCAGAATAACGGAAGCGGCGTTAATTTTGAAAGATTAATGGAAGGTTAAGGTTCCGCGGTGTATTTTGGCTTTTTTCACGAAAACAGACGCTGTATGAATAAGATTGTATATGTTGAAGACGAACCCGAAGTCGGGCAATTGATCGCCGCCTATCTGGGTAAACATGATATGGACGTCATTGTCGAGCCTCGCGGCGATCGTGCCGAAGAGGTGGTCGTCCGTGAAAACCCGGATTTAGTGCTGCTGGACATCATGCTGCCAGGCAAAGACGGCATGACGCTCTGCCGGGACCTGCGCGCCCGCTGGGAGGGCCCTATCGTTCTGCTCACCTCACTGGACAGCGATATGAACCATATTCTGTCGCTGGAGATGGGCGCCAATGATTACATTCTGAAAACCACACCGCCTGCCGTCCTGCTGGCCCGCCTGCGCCTGCATTTGCGCCAGCACGCCAGCATCGAACGCGAAGCGCCCGCGCCGTCCCTGACGCCGCACAAAGCGTTGCGCTTCGGTACGCTGTCTATTGACCCGGTTAACCGCCAGGTCCTGCTTTCCGGCGAGCTTATCGCCCTTTCTACCGCAGACTTTGACCTGTTGTGGGAGCTGGCCACGCATGCCGGGCAAATCATGGACCGCGACGCGCTGCTGAAAAACCTCCGTGGCGTGAGCTATGACGGTATGGATCGCAGCGTTGACGTGGCGATTTCGCGATTACGCAAAAAACTGCAGGATAACGCCACCGAGCCCTACCGCATTAAAACCGTGCGTAACAAGGGTTATCTGTTTGCCCCACACGCCTGGGAAACCTGATCGTCGGATAGGATAATCTGCGCGAATTGAAGGCATTGCGCGAAAACGCCCTCCTTTCGCGCATTTATTTTTACGTTTGCGCAACATTTAACTTGCTAAGCACGCAAACTATTCCATAATTAGCTTCTCGACTCTCCTTTCTTCAGCTCATCCCGCACTTGCGATCGTTTTACTCATTTTCGCCGTGAAGCTTTCACGACATCGCTCCCAAAAATCTTGAAATGAGGATTTAAGCCCATGAATTATGTATAGCTACGGTCAGGTAGAAGCGATAAAAACCAATCTTGAGTGGATTGTTAATCAGGTAACCCTTAACCACACCTCCCCCTCACGCACCGATCAAAAAGCGCTCTTTGACCTGCTGGAACTCATCCAGTCTTACGAAATACTGCTGGATCTCATCAGCGAATACGGGGCGGATGTGATTGATACGCACATTGCGGAAGGACTGGCCGTAACGGAAAAATTCATCGCCAAGGTAAAAAACAGCGCGAAAGCCATATAACACGCTCGACAGACGTGAAAAACCCGAAGGGTTTTCATGTATATTCTGCACATAGCGTTTTTTCGGTGAGATCCAATGAAAAAGCTGTTTGTGCAGTTTAGTGTGCAGAAAACCTGCAATTTACTGGAAAGGCTATAGCTTCTCTCCCGTTCGCAAAGCTATTCACGGCTCGTTACAACGCATCTGCCTCTACGATTATTTGGGGATGCCTGGCGGAAGGGTTTTCGCACATGCCCAATGCGTGGTCACTCTTTTTCCATTTAGCTTTCCGGTGAGCGCCAGGAGTAATGCCCCCGTACAAACTGAACCAAACCGCTTGCTGCATAAGTTTGTAAAAAATTCAATACCTTCAGAAACAAACGCTCGCATCAGATTGATCATTTCAAAATTACCAGCAGCTAAATCGATTTCCTTGCAGGTTTAATGCATCTGTCGATGTAAGTCATGAACGTCTATTTATCCACTCAAGGGAATAGCAGGTGATTTATCCGCTGTAGGGATATCCCTTTTAAATCCACTTAAAAATGCGCTCGTGTTGGAAGAATTTCATATATGGTATTCTTTAGTTGTTTATATTTAGTACATTGCCCACAGTAGTTACATCCTATGCTCAATTACATTGTCATTAATTAGTTAGCGAGATAAGAATGAAATCAAATGTAAAGTATACTTTTCATCACTTCGGCATCCCGTTACAGGATGGCGTTTTTGAAGGTGCATACAGCGAAAAAGCCGGGATGTATACAGTTGATAACCCAGGTCAGTTTCGTGTGCAGTGGCATAGATTTAAAGATAGTTCTCCACTCCACAATCTGATAAAAACTGTGCCTCACGTCGCCTTCAAAGTGGACAACCTGCTAAGAGCTATCGAAGATGAAGAAGTCATTCTTGGTCCCTATGAGCCCATTGACGGTTTCTTTGTTGCCATGATTAATGACAATGGCGCACCGATTGAACTCATAGAAACTACACTCTCAGATGATGAAATCTGGGGAAGAGCAAGGTCCGGTCAAGGCGACCTTTACAGGAAGTAATTTTATCTGGGAGCCGTTGTGAAAGTGGCTCTCTGTGAATACTTATTTGAAGCCTGGCAAATAAATCTGAACTTCGCTCATCATCCACTCACGAGCCACATGAAGAAATTGTTTCCTACCACCAGCTTCCCACCGGCCCATTTTGCTGGCGCAATGACTAACCTCTTTCGTTTCGGTATTAATAATATGATCAAGCTTGTTCAGCCGAGAAATTGCTTCAAAACTCAAAGAGAAGACAGGCCTACCGAACGATAAAACGATCGGGCATTCGCCGCAGACGCCCCTATCAGCTGCGTCATACATACGCGTGCTGGATGTTGTCGGCAGGTGCTAATCCTGCTTTTATAGCGAATCAGATGGGTGATGAGAATGCAGAGATGGTCTTCCATGTATACTCTGCGAGGATAAATGTTCTCGATAGCGATCATGTACCATTTTTGAATCAGCGCTTTGGCGGATATGCAAATGCCCCTATAGTGCCCCTGAAGGTAAAAACAAAGTAGTTAATTACTTGATGTCCCGGTGATATTTAATGAAAAAGCTGTTTGTGCAGTTTTATCTTTTACTGTTTGTCTGCTTCCTGGTGATGACCATGCTGGTCGGCCTGGTTTATAAATTCACCGCCGAACGTGCGGGCCGGCAGTCGCTGGACGATCTGATGAAAAGCTCGCTGTATCTGATGCGCAGCGAGCTGAGAGAGATCCCGCCACACGACTGGGCGAAAACCCTGAAAGAGCTGGATCTCAATCTGTCATTCGATTTACGCATTGAGCCGTTAAAAGATTTCGATCTGGACCCGCCCGCCATGCAGCGTCTGCGCGACGGGGACATCGTCGCGCTGGATGAGAAATACACCTTTATCCAGCGCATTCCGCGCAGCCATTACGTGCTGGCCGTCGGGCCGGTGCCCTATCTCTATTATCTGCACCAGATGCGCCTGCTGGACATGGCGCTGATGGCCTTTATCGCCATTTCGCTCGCATTTCCGGTCTTTATCTGGATGCGGCCCCACTGGCAGGACATGCTGAAGCTGGAATCCGCCGCGCAGCGTTTTGGTGAGGGGCATTTTACCGAACGCATTCACTTCGACAGCGGTTCCAGCTTTGAGCGTCTGGGCGTGGCCTTTAACCAGATGGCCGATAACATCAACGCCCTGATCGCCAGTAAGAAGCAGCTGATCGACGGAATTGCGCACGAGCTGCGCACGCCGCTGGTTCGCCTGCGCTACCGTCTGGAGATGAGCGAGAATCTGACCGAGGCAGAGAATCAGGCGCTTAACCGCGACATTGGCCAGCTTGAAGCGCTGATTGAGGAGCTGCTGACCTACGCGCGTCTCGACCGCCCGCAAAACGAGCTGAACCTCACCACGCCGGATCTGCCCGCCTGGCTGCAAACCCACATTGATGACGTTCAGAGCGTAAACCCGCAGCGCACGCTGTTGACGCGCGTCACGCCGGGTGACTACGGCGCGCTCGATATGCGCCTGATGGAGCGCGTGCTGGACAACCTGATGAACAACGCCATGCGCTACAGCGAAAGTACGCTCCAGATTGGCCTGGATTTGCAGGGCAACCGGGCCAGCCTGACGGTGGAGGACGACGGACCGGGAATTGCCCCGGAAGCGCGAGAGACCGTGTTTGAACCGTTTGTCCGCCTCGATCCCAGCCGCGATCGCGCCACCGGCGGATGCGGCCTGGGGTTGGCGATTGTCTACTCTATCGCGCAGGCGATGGGCGGCACGGTGCATTGCGAGGAGAGCGAGCTCGGCGGCGCGCGCTTCTGCTTTAGCTGGCCGGTGTACCATAACATCGCCCTTCCCGTCCCTGCCTGACCTCAAACGCACGCTGGCCTGACCCGGCGTGCTGTGCTATATGATAAGTATGTTGTAACTAATGAGAGTGTTTATGGCGAACTACGATCTCATCGAACGGCTTAACGGCACGTTTCGGGAAATAGAACACGAACTCCTGACCCTGACCGAGCGTTTGCAGGCCTGTCGCCTGCTGGCCGCGCGCGTCTTTACCCTGCCGGAAGTGGCTAAGGGAGCCGAGCACGATCCGCTGGACACCATCGAGGTCGAACAGCACATCGGCAGCGCGGCCCTTGAGCTGGCGCTAAAACACTATCGTCGCCTGTTTATCCAGCAGCAGTCAGAAAACCGCAGCAGCAAGGCCGCCGTGCGCCTGCCGGGGGTCATCTGCCTGCAAACCGATGCGACATCGCGCGAAGCGCTGGAAAGCCAGATTGCGCATATCAACACCCTGAAAGCGGCCTTTGAAAAGATCATCACCGAAGAGTCCGGCCTCGCGCCTGCCGCGCGGTTTGAGTGGGTGCACCGCCAGCTTCCGGGGCTGATTACCCTGAATGCCTATCGAACGCTGACGGTACTGCGTCACCCCGCTACGCTGCGCTTCGGCTGGGCGAATAAGCACATCATTAAAAACTTCACCCGGGATGAGATTCTGGCCCAGCTGGAAAAAAGCCTGAAGACGCCGCGCACCGTCGCGCCGTGGTCGCGGGAGCAGTGGATTGAGCGCCTGGAGCAGGAGTACCACAGCATCGCCTCGCTGCCGGTGGATGCGCGCCTGAAGATAAAGCGCCCGGTGAAGGTGCAGCCTATCGCTCGCGTCTGGTATTCCGGTCAGCAAAAGCAGGTGCAATATGCCTGCCCGACGCCGCTGATTGCGCTTTACGATGCCGATCAGGGCGCGGTGGTACCCGATATCGGGGAACTGCTGAATTACGATGCTGACAATGTTCAGCACCGTTACAGACCTCAGGCGCAGCCGCTACAGCTGATTATTCCTCGGCTGCACCTGTACGTGGCGGGATGATTATTTCACGCTACCGACCATCGCTTCCGGGCGAACCCAGGCGTCAAACTCCGCCTCCGTGAGATAGCCCAGCGCCAGGGCGGAGGCTTTCAGCGTCAGCCCCTCTTTATGCGCTTTTTTGGCGATCTCGGCGGCCTTGTCGTAGCCAATATGGGTATTGAGCGCGGTGACCAGCATCAGAGATTCATTGAGCAGCTGGCTGATGCGTTCGCGATTGGGCTCAATCCCCACCGCGCAATGCTCGTTAAAGCTCTCCATCCCGTCCGCCAGCAGACGAACAGATTGCAGCACGTTGTGGATCACCATCGGGCGATAGACGTTCAGCTCGAAGTTGCCGGACGCACCGCCCATGTTGACGGCCACGTCGTTGCCCATCACTTGGCAGCAAAGCATGGTCATGGCTTCGCACTGGGTCGGGTTCACTTTACCCGGCATGATGGAGCTGCCCGGCTCGTTTTCCGGGATGCTGATTTCACCGATGCCGCAGCGCGGGCCCGAGGCCAGCCAGCGCACATCGTTAGCAATTTTCATCAGCGAGGCCGCCAGCCCCTTCAGCGCGCCGTGGGTGTGGACCAGCGCATCGCAGGTCGCCAGCGCTTCGAACTTATTGGGCGCCGTGACGAACGGCTGTCCGGTGATGGCAGCAAGCTCCTCCGCCACGCGCACCGCGTATTCTGGATGGGTGTTTAACCCGGTACCGACCGCCGTCCCACCGAGCGCCAGCTCCGCCAGGTGCGGCAGGCTGTTCTCGATATGCTTCAGGTTGTGTTCCAGCATCGCCACCCAGCCGGAAATCTCCTGGCCGAGCGTCAAAGGCGTGGCGTCCTGAAGGTGCGTACGGCCAATCTTGACGATGTCGCGGAAGGCCTGCGCTTTCTCGTTAAGCGTGGATTTGAGCACGTTGAGCTGCGGGATAAGCTGCTCGCGAATGGCGATTACCGCCGCCACGTGCATCGCCGTCGGGAAAACGTCGTTAGAGCTCTGGCTTTTGTTGACGTCATCGTTCGGGTGGACCTTACGTTCCATGCCGCGCACGCCGCCCAGCAGCTCGCTCGCCCGGTTCGCCAGCACTTCGTTCATGTTCATGTTGCTCTGGGTACCGGAACCGGTCTGCCAGATAGCGAGGGGAAATTCGTCAGGATGCTTGCCCGCCAGCACTTCGTCTGCGGCGTTGATAATGGCGGTGGCTTTATCGGCGTCCAGCAGGCCCAAATCCTGGTTCACTTTCGCGGCGGCGCGTTTGGTCAGCGCCAGCGCCTGAATCAGCGAGACGGGCATTTTTTCGGTCGAAATACGGAAGTGTTCCAGCGAACGCTGGGTTTGCGCGCCCCATAGCTTGTCGGCCGGGACGTCGATGGCGCCCATCGAGTCTTTCTCATGGCGTACCGTGGTCATTACTTTCTCCTTGATAACAAAAGAGGGATTGCTCACATGCTTAAGGGATAAGTATTGATGACTTCTGAGAAACGGTATGGCGCTTTGTGCGCTCTTTTTGATGTCGGGTGGCGGCGGCGCCACCCGTTTTTTTCAATTTACTTCACGCACGCCGAACACTGGGACGACTGGATCTGCTTGAAGAAGTCGTTGCCTTTGTCATCCACCAGGATAAACGCCGGGAAGTCTTCCACTTCGATTTTCCAGATCGCTTCCATACCCAGCTCCGGGTATTCCACGCACTCCAGGCTCTTGATGCTGCCCTGCGCCAGTACCGCCGCCGGGCCGCCAATGCTGCCAAGGTAGAAGCCGCCGTGCTTGTGGCACGCGTCCGTCACCTGCTGGCTGCGGTTGCCTTTAGCGAGCATGATCATGCTACCGCCGTTGGCCTGCAGCTGATCGACGTACGAGTCCATACGCCCTGCCGTGGTTGGGCCTAACGAGCCGGAGGCATAGCCTTCAGGCGTTTTCGCCGGGCCCGCGTAGTAGATCGGGTGATCTTTAATGTACTGCGGCAGCCCTTCGCCGTTGTCCAGACGCTCCTTCAGCTTCGCGTGCGCAATGTCGCGGCCCACGATGATCGTGCCGTTCAGGGAGAGACGGGTCGAGACCGGATACTGAGAAAGCTGCGCCAGAATCTCTTTCATCGGACGGTTCAGGTCAACGCGAACCGCTTCACCCTCACCCGCTTTACGCAGCGCTTCCGGGATGTATTTGCCCGGGTTATTTTCCAGCTTTTCGATCCACACGCCTTCGCGGTTGATCTTGGCCTTGATGTTGCGATCCGCAGAGCAGGAAACGCCCATCCCGACCGGACAGGAGGCACCGTGGCGCGGAAGACGGATCACGCGCACGTCGTGGGCGAAGTATTTGCCGCCAAACTGCGCCCCGAGGCCCAGGTTACGCGCTTCTTCCAGCAGCTCCTGTTCAAGCTGCACGTCGCGGAACGCCTGACCGTGTTCGTTACCTTCAGTAGGCAGGCCGTCGTAGTATTTGGTTGAGGCCAGCTTGACGGTTTTCAGCGTGCTTTCAGCTGAGGTTCCGCCAATCACGAAGGCGATATGGTACGGCGGGCACGCCGCGGTGCCGAGGGTACGCATCTTCTCAACCAGGTAATTTTTCAGCTTGCCCGGAGTGAGCAGCGCTTTGGTTTCCTGGTAGAGATAGGTTTTGTTGGCTGAACCGCCGCCTTTGGCGATACAGAGGAATTTGTACTCGTCACCGTCGACGCTGTAGAGGTCAATCTGTGCAGGCAGGTTAGTGCCGGTATTGACCTCTTTGTACATATCCAGCGCCGCGTTTTGCGAGTAGCGCAGGTTGTCTTCGGTGTAGGTGTTGTAGACGCCGTGAGCCAGCGCCGCTTCGTCACCGCCGCCGGTCCAGACGCGCTGGCCTTTTTTACCGACGATGATCGCCGTGCCGGTATCCTGGCACGTTGGCAGAATGCCTTTCGCCGCGATATCGGAGTTACGCAGGAACTGCAGGGCAACGTACTTGTCGTTTTCGCTGGCTTCCGGGTCGCTCAGAATATCGGCAACCTGCTGCTGATGCGCGGGGCGGAGCATAAAGGAGGCATCGTGGAAAGCGTGCTGCGCCAGCAGCGTCAGCGCCTGCGGATCCACCTTGAGGATCTCTTGTCCTTCAAACTCAGAGACGGAGACGTGATCGCGGGTTAACAGGTAATACTCGGTCTGATCCTTACTGAGGGGGAAAGGATCCTGATAATGGAAGGGTTTATTCGACATTGTTCTCTCACTTACTGCTTCGGTCTGTTTATTCAGGGCAGATGTTCCGCTGCCCGGCTTAAAAGCGAGTCAGCTTATCCTACACAATTTTTTAACAAAAACTGAGACTAGTACGACTTTTTACATCCACAGGTTACTTCCACGTAGTTTATTGCTTTAATACCCGGAGTTAATTCCACATTTGAATCAGGGCTTGATAATGCAAAAACTCATTAACTCAGTGCAAAACTACGCCTGGGGAAGTAAAACTGCGTTAACGGATCTCTACGGTATCGCGAACCCGAACAACCTGCCGATGGCGGAACTATGGATGGGGGCGCACCCGAAGAGCAGCTCAAAAATTGAAGACGCCAGCGGCCAGGTACGCAGCCTGCGTGACGTGATTGATGCCGATAAAGCCGCACTGCTGGGCGACAAGGTGGCTCAGCGCTTTGGCGAACTGCCGTTCCTGTTTAAGGTGCTGTGCGCCGACCAGCCGCTCTCCATCCAGGTTCACCCGAACAAGAAAGCGTCTGAAATCGGCTTTGCCAAAGAGAACGCGGCGGGCATCCCGCTGGACGCCGCCGAGCGTAACTACAAAGATCCAAACCACAAGCCGGAGCTGGTGTTCGCGCTGACGCCGTTCCTGGCGATGAACGCCTTCCGCGAGTTTTCAGAGATTATCTCCCTGCTGCAGCCGGTCGCGGGTGCCAACAAGGCTATTGCCCACTTCCTCGAAAACCCAAACGCGGACGCGCTCAGCCAGCTGTTTGCCAGCCTGCTGAATATGCAGGGTGAAGAGAAATCTCACGCTCTGGCGGTGCTGAAAGCGGCCCTGAACAGCCAGCAAGGGGAACCGTGGGAGACCATCCGCCTGATTTCCGAGTTTTACCCTGACGACAGCGGCCTGTTCTCCCCTCTGCTGCTGAACGTGGTGAAGCTGAACCCGGGCGAAGCGATGTTCCTGTTCGCGGAAACCCCGCACGCCTACCTGCAGGGCGTAGCGCTGGAGGTGATGGCCAACTCTGACAACGTGTTGCGCGCGGGCCTGACGCCGAAATATATCGACATCCCTGAGCTGGTTGCCAACGTGAAGTTTGTGGCGAAGCCTGCTGCGGAGCTGCTGACTCAGCCGGTGAAAAACGGTGCAGAGCTGGACTTCCCGATTCCGGTTGAGGATTTTGCGTTCTCCCTGCATGACCTCAATCAGACGGAAACGACAATCGCACAGGAAAGCGCGGCGATCCTGTTCTGCGTCGAGGGCGAAGCAACGCTGCGCAAAGGCGAGCAGCGTCTGGTTCTCCAGCCTGGCGAGTCAGCATTCGTTGCAGCCAATGAGTCCCCGGTCAGCGTGAGCGGCACCGGTCGCCTGGCGCGCGTTTTTAATAAGCTTTAAGCACTTACTGAATTTTTTAACAACTCTTGCTAAGCTAGTTGAAGGCTTAATATCTCCGGGCGGTTTTTACCGCCTGGTTTCATTTTAGGGATAGTCGCAATGAAAAAATCGGTCGTAGCGGTTGGAGTGATTGTAGCGTTAGGCGTGGTCTGGACGGGTGCCTCCTGGTTTACCGGGAAACAGCTGGAAGGCCGTCTGGCTGAGATGGTGGCGCAGGCTAACGGAGAAATTAAGCGCAGCGCGCCGGAGGCGGGTCTGGAGCTGAGCTACCAGAACTATCAGCGCGGCGTGTTCACCAGCCGCATGCAGCTGGTGGTGAAGCCGGTGGCCGGTGCGGCAAACGGCTGGCTGAAGCCGGGACAGAGCGTGGTGCTGGATGAAGTGGTAAGCCACGGTCCGCTGCCGCTGGCGCAGCTAAAGTCGTTTAACCTGATCCCGTCCATGGCGTCCGTTCATACCGTACTGGTGAATAACGACGTCACTAAACCGCTGTTTGACCTGGCGAAGAATGAATCACCTTTCGACATTAACACCCGTATTAGCTACTCCGGTGATACCAGCTCTGATATCGCGCTGAAACCGCTGAACTACGAGAAAGAGAACGAAAAAGTCGCCTTCAGCGGCGGCCATTTCAAACTTGATGCGGATCGGGACGGCAACGTCTTCTCCATGACGGGTGAAGCGGAAAGCGGCCTGGTCAACGCCGTGAACGAATATAACCAAAAAGTTCAGCTCACCTTCAACAACCTGAAAGCCGACGGCAACAGCCGTATGACCGACTTTAAAGAGCGTATCGGCGATCAGAAGCTCTCCGTGGATAAGATTGCTATCGCAATTGAAGGAAAAGACATGGCCGTGCTGGAAGGCATGGACGTTAACGGTCAATCCGACGTATCCAAAGACGGTAAAAGCATCAATACCCAGCTGGATTACACGCTGAAGAGCCTGAAAGTGCAGAATCAGGATTTGGGCACCGGCAAGCTGTCGCTGAAGATCGGCAATATCGACGGCCAGGCATGGCACGAATTTAGCCAGAAATACAGCAAAGAGAGCCAGGCGCTGCTGACCGACGCCGCGCTGCAGCAGAACCCGGAAGTGTACCAGCAGCAGGCGATGGCGGTGCTGTTCAATAACCTGCCAATCCTGCTGAAAGGCCAGCCGGTGGTCACCGTTGCGCCGCTGAGCTGGAAAAACAGCAAAGGCGAAACCAGCTTTAACCTGTCGCTGTTCCTGAAAGATCCTGCAGCCGCCACGGGTGAACCGCAGACGCTGGCTCAGGAAGTGGATCGCAGCGTGAAGTCGCTCGACAGCAAGCTGACCATCCCGATGGATATGGCGACCGAGTTTATGACCCAGATTGCGAAGCTGGAAGGCTACGGCGATGAAGATGCCGGCAAGCTGGCGAACCAGCAGGTGAAAGGTCTGGCGGCGATGGGTCAGATGTTCCGCATCACCAAAGTGGAAGACAACACCATTTCCACCAGCCTGCAATATGCCAACGGCCAGGTAACGCTGAACGGCGACAAAATGCCGCTGGAAGAGTTTGTTGGCATGTTTGGTATGCCGACGCTGGGAATGCCGGAACCGGCTGAACCCGCAGCGCCAGCCGTACCGGCGGCACCGCAGCAGTAAACGTCAAAACCCCTCGCAAGAGGGGTTTTTTATTGCCCTTATCCTTTCCATCCCTCCAGGAAATCCAGCAGCAAGGCGTTAACTTTCTCAGGCTGTTCCTCCTGAGGAAGATGGCCGCACTCTTCGATACCCTGCGCCCGCAGGTTATCCGCCATTTCAGCCCAGACGCTTTGCATATCGAAGAGCTTGCCGACCGCGTGAAAATCATTGCCCCACAGCGACATTACCGGACAGGCGATTTTCACGTCAGCGTCGGCAAGATCCTGCGCCACGTCTTCCGCGTTGGCGCGATAGTCAGCCATCGCGCCTCGCACGGCTCCGGGCGCCTGATACGCGCGAACATAGGTGTCAAACGCCTCGCCGCTGATGGTTGACGGATCGTAGGTCCAGTCCGAGAAAAAGTGGCGCAGCCAGATATTTTCACGTCCTGCAATCAGCGCTTCCGGCAGATCGGGCACAAGATGGAACAGGAAGAACCAGTATGCGCGGGCGATGGACGCATTCAAATCGCGCGCCACGATACGCGTTGGCACGTTATCCATGACCACCAGACGATCCACCAGCTCAGGGTAATCTTTTGCGAACCGCGTCGCGACGCGCGCCCCGCGATCGTGCCCCACCAGCACCACCTTCTGTAACCCCAGCGCACGCATTAGCTCCCGGATATCCCGGGCCATGTTCCGTTTATCATAGCCAGAAGCCGGTTTATCCGTTTCGCCATATCCTCGCAAATCCGGCGCGATGACGCGGTAGTGCCGGGACAATACAGGTATCTGGTAGCGCCAGGCATAGTTTGTTTCAGGAAAACCGTGCAGAAGAATAACCGGCGCGCCTTCACCCTCTTCAACCACAAACTGGCGAATGCCGTTTGCCGTTACGGTGTAACTTTTCATATTCATAACCTTACTTTATTTCAGCAGAGGCACGTTGGCCGCACGTTGATAAGGACCGTAATTTACAGGGTTCCAGCTATAGCCCTGCTGCCAGGCGGTGATATGCCCAATACCGGGGAAAGGCAGATGCGCAGCGGCCATCCACTCGCCGTCTTTCGCCAGGGCGTTAAATTCCTGCGCCCGGGACGAGATGGCTTTTTTCGAATCGACATCAAAGCGAATAGACACTTCAGGATGCGGGAACTGGACGGCTGGCGCATGAATCAGATCCCCAATGAAGTTAATAGCCGTCCCCTGCGACGCAAAGCGATAAACGGTACTGCCGGGCGTATGGCCAACGGCATAGGCCGTCTGGACTTCCGGGATCGGCGAAGCTGGCGGAACGAAGGTTTTAAGATGTCCGGAGGCTTTATACTCAGACAGTGCTTTTCGGGCGATAGCGAAATACTCTTTCGCATTAGCCGGCGCGCTCGCTTCTTTTGCAGGATCAAGCCAGTAGTCGGCCTCCCCCTGCGGTACATAGACGGTGGCATTGGGGAACAACGCTTTACCGTTCGCATCGCTCAGGCCACACACGTGGTCAAGATGCAGGTGAGTCAGGAAAATGGTATCAACCTGCTCGGGACGATAGCCTGATGCTTTCATATTGTTAACCAATTGGCCGGCCGTTTCCGGCACGCAGTGCCCCGCTCCGCTGTCAATCATGACCAGATGTTTACCGGTATTAACCAGGAAAGCGTTAAAAGCGGTCGGCATGCGTTCGGCATCGATTTTATGCTGAGCCAGCAGTTTACGAACCTTGTCCTCTGAAAGACCGTGGAGTAATGACGGCGAAAGGTCGTTATAGCCGTCGAACAGCGCCGTGACCTCATATTCCCCTACCGCCAGACGATAATAGCCAGGGACCTGCTGCTTCACCTGTGCAGGTGCGTCAGCCCAGGCGGCACTTACCAGCAACAGGCTGCTGAATGCCAGAACCGTTTTCAACTTTTTCATCTTCACTCCAGATTGATATTTTTCAGGTTGTGAAGAGACTATGGCAGCGTAACGATAAATACTGTAGATATGTACTTTGATAAGTCAGAATAACGAAAATCGATATAATGAAACTGGAAGACGTTGAAGTGTTTGTCGAAGCGATTAAGGCGGGTAGCCTGGCGGGCGCCGCGCGTCGGCTCTCAATGAGCGCCATGGCGGCGTCACGCTCTCTTAACAATCTTGAGGCTGAGCTGGGGGTCAGGCTGGTGCATCGCACCACGCGATCCCTTTCACCCACCAGCGATGGTGACGTTTTTTTGCCGCATGCGCAGGCGTTGCTGGAAGATAAAAATAACGCGCTGGCCGATCTGTTTCCTGATGGTACGCACCTGTCCGGACGCCTTCGCATTACCGCCTCAGCGGCGTTTGGACGCAAGATCGTTGCACCGATGTTGCCGCTGTTTATGCAGCAACATCCTGCCCTGCAGGTCGACCTGCTGGCAACCGATGAGCAAATTGATATTGTCGGGAAAGGCATAGACGTGGCGTTACGCATTGCACCGCTGCGCGATAACCGGTTAGTCGCACACCGCATCTGTGATAACCCCCGCGAGCTTTGCGCCAGCGCGGAGTATCTCGCCGCGTACGGTTCACCGAAATTGCTTAACGATCTGGCTGGACATAGCTGCCTGACCACCTCAGATACGACACACTGGTCATTTGAAAAGGGTGAACAGCGCTACAAACAAAAGGTGTCAGGCCGATTCTCGGCTAACTCTATTGAGGCGATTTTCGAGGCCTGCCTGGGGGGACTCGGCATCGCAAATTTATCTCGCTGGTACGTAGAGCCTGCCATTGCTGAGGGGAAAATCGTGCGGATCGTCCTGGAAGATGCTCAGCCGGAATCGCTGGCCATTTGGGCGGTTTACCCGACCTCCCGGCTGATCCCGGCAAAAGTACGAAAATTTGTAGAAGCCCTGGAGACACATCTGACGCTCAACCCGCTTACGCAGCAGAGCTGAATTATTTCACCGTCACCAGCCGCGCCGCCACAATCTGGTGCCCGGACTGGACATCCGTGTTGTCGATGCGCTGCATAATTCTGTCTGCCAGCGTGTAGCCCATCTCCCGCGCAGGGGTGGTAGCCCAGACTATCGGCAGGTCATCCAGCGCGTTTTCACCAACGTCGGCGAACGCCCCTAACGCCACCTGATGGCCGAAGAAGGTTTCCACCCCGCCCTCGCCGCTCTGACGCCCGGCGCGGATCAGGCCAAACCAGGCACCCATGGCAATCACATCGTTGTAGCAAATCACGGCGCTGATCGTCGGATTGCTTCGCAGCAGCGCGCCTATCGCTTCCGCCGCTTTCTTCTGGCTGGATTCACACTCCACGACCCATTCGCTGTGGAACGGCAGGCCGTATTTAATCAGCGTCGCGCAGTAGCCGCCGACCCGCTCGGCGCGCGTCAGGGAGGAGCTTTTCCCTCCCAGCCAGGCAATGCGCTGATGCCCACGGCGAATGAGATGTTCGGTCAACATTTGCGCGGCCTGCATGTTATCCGGGCGCAGCGTATCGGCCTCGTCCAGATAGCTGGCGCGCGAGGCGAATACCAGCGGCACGCCTTTTTCGGCGGCGCGCTCGCACAGTTCGCTACCCACGCCCGACGCCCCGGCGACGATCACTCCGTCAACCCCCTGGGTCAGCAGCATATCGAGACGGGAGAGAAGCTGCCCGGCCTCGCGCCCGCCGTGCAACAGAAAGACCATCCGCCCCTGCGCTTCCAGCGCTTCGGTTAACCCGGCGGTCAGCTCCGCATAGAAAGGTGACGTCAGGTCGCGGACAATCAGGCCAATCACCCCGCTTTGCCCGCCGCGCAGCGCCGACGCCTGACGGTTACGCACAAAGCCCAGCTGTTCAACCGCCTCGTTCACCCTCTGGCCGGTTGCGGGCGAGATGCGCCCTTTACCACTGAGCACGAGAGAAACGGTGCTGACGGAAACCCCCGCCGCCAGCGCGACATCGTTGATGGTGACTTTTTTCGCTACAGCCATGTGTCAGCGTGACTCCCTGAAATGAGATCGGTAAAACGTTTTATCAATACGTTATCTTTATACTACCAGTCAAAGCCTGAGAATGTGATTTAGCGCGCACTAAACTTTGATAAAACGTTTTATCTTCTCGCAGCATTGAAGCAGGCAAACTGATTTTAACAATAAAGGAGTCGTTTTATGACGGCGAAAACAGCACAAAAAATATCGCTGTGGGAGTTTTTCCAGCAACTGGGTAAAACCTTTATGCTGCCCGTGGCGCTCCTCTCGTTCTGCGGGATCATGCTCGGGATCGGCAGTTCGCTGAGCAGTAAAGACGTCATCACGCTGATCCCGTTCCTCGGTACTCCCGTGCTGCAGGCGATCTTTATCTGGATGAGTAAGGTCGGCTCCTTCGCGTTTAGCTTCCTGCCCGTGATGTTCTGCATCGCCATCCCGCTGGGCCTGGCCCGCGAGAATAAAGGCGTCGCGGCCTTTGCCGGGTTTGTGGGTTACGCCGTGATAAACCTGGCGGTTAACTTCTGGCTGACCGCGAAAGGCATTCTGCCGACGACCGATGCTGCCGTGCTGAAGGCCAACAACATTCAGAGCGTGATTGGTATTCAGTCTATTGATACCGGGATCCTCGGAGCGGTGATCGCCGGGGTCATTATCTGGATGCTGCACGAGCGCTTCCACAATATCCGCCTGCCGGATGCCCTGGCCTTCTTCGGCGGTACCCGCTTCGTGCCGATTGTCACCCTGGTGGTCATGGGTCTGTTCGGCCTGATCATTCCGCTGATCTGGCCGGTCTTTGCGATGGGCATCAACGGCATTGGCCGCATCATCAACGGCGCGGGAGATTTTGGTCCGATGATCTTCGGCACCGGCGAGCGTCTGCTGCTGCCGTTCGGCCTGCAGCATATCCTGGTGGCCCTGATTCGCTTCACCGAAGCGGGCGGTACCATGGAGGTGTGCGGTCACGACGTGAGCGGTGCGCTGACCATCTTCCAGGCGCAGCTGAGCTGTCCGACTACCCACGGCTTCTCTGAAAGCGCCACCCGCTTCCTGTCTCAGGGTAAAATGCCGGCCTTCCTCGGCGGCCTGCCGGGTGCCGCGCTGGCGATGTACCACTGCGCGCGCCCGGAAAACCGACATAAAATTAAAGGGCTGCTGATCTCCGGCGTGATTGCCTGCGTCGTGGGCGGTACCACCGAGCCTATCGAATTCCTGTTCCTGTTTGTTGCGCCGGTGCTTTATCTCATCCACGCGCTGCTGACCGGCCTGGGCTTTACCGTGATGGCGGTGCTGGGCGTCACCATCGGCAACACCGACGGCAACGTGATTGACTTCGTGGTGTTCGGGATCCTGCACGGCCTGTCAACCAAGTGGTATCTGGTGCCGGTCGTGGCGGCTATCTGGTTCGCGGTGTACTACGGTATCTTCCGCTTCGCCATCACCCGCTTTAACCTGAAAACGCCGGGCCGCGATACCGATACCGCCACCAGCGTTGAGCAGGCGGTGGCCGGTACCGTGGGCAAATCCGGGTATAATACCCCTGCCATTCTGGCTGCGCTGGGCGGTGCGGATAACATTACCTCGCTGGATAACTGCATCACCCGCCTGCGTCTGTCGGTGGCGGATATGTCAAAAGTAGATACCAACGCCCTGAAAGCCAACCGGGCCATCGGCGTGGTACAGTTAAATCAGCACAATTTGCAGGTGGTTATCGGCCCGCAGGTTCAGTCGGTGAAAGATGAGCTGGCAACCCTGATGCGAACAGTAGAAGCCTGATGCCTCAACCCCCTCTCATGAGGGGGTTTTACTTTAAGGATTAACATCATGTTTGATTTTTCTACCGTCGTGGATCGTCACGGCACCTGGTGTACGCAGTGGGACTACGTCGCCGACCGCTTTGGCGCGGCGGATTTGCTGCCCTTCACCATCTCGGATATGGACTTCGCCACCGCCCCCTGCATTACCGACGCGCTGCATCAGCGCATCAACCACGGCGTGCTGGGCTACAGCCGCTGGAAAAACGACGAGTTTCTTGCCGCTGTTGAGCACTGGTTTCGGCAGCGCTTTAACAGCCGCATTGATAAAGAAACCATCGTTTATGGCCCTTCCGTCATCTACATGGTGTCAGAGCTGATCCGCCTCTGGTCAAAGCCCGGTGACGGCGTGGTGGTTCACACCCCGGCGTACGATGCGTTTTACAACGCCATTGGAGGCAATGCGCGTCAGGTAGTGGCCGTTGAGATGGAAAAGCAGGCGGCTGGCTGGCAGGGCAATATGGCGGCGCTTGAAGCGGCCCTGGCGAAACCGGAAAACAAAATTCTGCTGCTGTGCAGCCCGCAGAACCCGACCGGCAAGGTCTGGACGCGGGATGAATTGACGCAGATGGCGGAACTCTGTGAGCGCTATGACGTGGCGGTTATCAGCGATGAAATTCATATGGACATGGTCTGGGGGGCGCATCGCCACACCCCGTGGAATGCGGTAGCGCGCGGCAAATGGGCGCTTCTCACCTCCGGCTCGAAAAGCTTTAATATTCCGGCACTAACAGGCGCATACGGCCTGATCGGCGATGAAGAGAGCCGTAACGGCTATCTCAGCGCGCTAAAAGGACGGGATGGGCTCTCTTCCCCTTCCGTGCTGGCGCTGACGGCCCATATCGCCGCCTATCAGCAGGGAGAGCCGTGGCTTGATGCCTTGCGTCGTTATCTGGAAGAGAATCTGTTGTATATCGCACAGGAATTAAACAGTGCTTTTCCGAAACTGAACTGGCAGCCGCCGGAAGCAACCTATCTGGCCTGGATTGACCTGCGCCCGCTGAACATTGACGACAGGGCACTGCAAAAAGTGCTGATCGCGCAGCAAAAAGTCGCCATCATGCCGGGATACACGTACGGAAACGAGGGTAACGGCTTCGTGCGCCTTAACGCCGGCTGCCCACGCAGCAAGCTGGAACAAGGGGTTCAGCGCCTCATCGCCGGGATCAACACGCTCCTGTAATTTGTTTGCGCAACGGAATATTCCCTTGCGCAAATAGCTTTTTACCCCGTTTTGTTTTTATAATATGGCGCACTTTAACCCGAAAAGAGTGCGACCATGATTGATACACGCCTGCCCTTAACTGATATTCATCGTCACCTTGACGGTAACATTCGTGCCCAAACCATCCTCGATCTTGGCCGCCAGTTCAACTTAACGCTTCCCGCTCAGACGCTTGAGTCGTTGATCCCACACGTACAGGTTACCTCCAATGAACCAGACCTGGTCAGCTTCCTGAGCAAACTCGACTGGGGCGTGAAGATGCTGGCCTCGCTGGATGCCTGCCGCCGCGTGGCGTTTGAAAACATTGAAGACGCCGCCCGCAACGGCCTGCACTACGTCGAGCTGCGCTTCTCGCCGGGCTATATGGCGATGACCCACAACCTGCCCGTTGCAGGCGTGGTGGAAGCCGTCATTGAAGGCGTCCGCGAAGGGTGTAAAACGTTCGACGTTCAGGCCCGCCTGATCGGCATCATGAGCCGTACGTTCGGCGAAGCCGCCTGCCTGCAGGAGCTGGAAGCGCTGCTGGCGCACCGCGATGCCATCACCGCCGTCGACCTCGCCGGCGACGAACTGGGCTTCCCCGGCAGCCTGTTCCTCTCCCACTTCAACCGCGCGCGCGATGCCGGCTGGCACATTACCGTCCATGCGGGTGAAGCAGCGGGCCCGGAAAGCATCTGGCAGGCCATCCGCGAGCTGGGCGCCGAGCGTATCGGCCACGGCGTGAAGGCGGTAGAAGACCGCGCCCTGATGGATTTCCTGGCGGAGCAGCGCATCGGCATTGAGTCGTGCCTGACGTCCAACATTCAGACCAGCACCGTGGCAACGCTGGCGCAGCACCCGCTGAAAACGTTCCTTGAGCACGGCGTGCTGGCCTCGCTGAACACGGACGACCCGGCGGTTCAGGGCGTGGATATCATCCACGAGTACAACATCGCCGCACCGCAGGCGGGCCTGAGCCGCGAGCAGATCCGCCAGGCGCAGATCAACGGGCTGGAGATCGCCTTCCTTACGCCTGCAGAGAAGCAGGCGCTGCGGGATAAGGTGGCAACCGCGTAAACCCTTTTGCCGGGTGGCTTCTACGCCTTACCCGGCATACAAAAGCATTTAAAACTTATGCCAGACAGAGCGTGGCGCGATGTTTGGCAGATTCAATCCCCAGCTCAATCAGCTCCATAATCTGTATCGCCTGGCTGGCCGGAACCGGGTTCTCCCCCGTTCCGTTCAGCGCATCGCGGATGGCAGCATAATAAGCCGGATAGTTACCCGGGATCGTTAACAGGGTTTCCTCAACCAACTCCGCACCTTCCGTCCGTGTCACGACGCCGTCGCGCATATCATAGCCCCAGTCTTCCTGCGGCAGACGTTCACCGTTTTTGAGGCGATCTTCCTGCGGATCGAGGCCAAACTTCACGTAGCTCCCGCGCGTGCCGTGGATGATATAGCGGGCAGATTCCGCGGCCGCGACCATCGTGCCGTGCAGCACAATCCGCCGCTGCGGGTAACTCAACACCGCGTGGAAGTAATCGGTGGTCTGCGCCCCGGGCCTGAGCTGGGCCAGATCGACCGTCATGCTCACCGGCAGCCCAAACAGATTCACGGCCTGGTCCAGCAGATGCGGGGCTAAATCGTACCAGATGCCGCTGCCCGGACCGGCCTGCTCGCGCCAGCGGTTTCTCACCTGCGGACGGAAGCGGTCAAAGTGTGATTCAAAAAAAACGATCTCTCCTAACGTGCCTTCCCCGAGAAGCGTTTTAACCGTCAGGAAGTCGCTGTCCCAGCGGCGGTTATGGAAAACGGACAGCACTCTGCCCAGGCTTTTTGCCAGCACCTCCAGCTCACGCGCCTGTGACAACGTCACGGTAAAGGGTTTGTCAACAACGACGTGCTTCCCGGCTTCCAGCGCGGCTTTCGCCAGCGGGAAATGCGTGTCGTTCGGGGTGGGAATAACAATTAAATCGATATTCGGATCGTTGAAAAGGTGTTTAGGCTCGGAGACAACCGGCACTGCGGGCCAGTCAGCGTGGACTTTGGCGGCGTCGCTGCTGGATACCGCCGCCAGCGCCATTCCCGGCGTTCCGGCTATCAGAGGCGCATGAAACGTTTTGCTCGCGTACCCGTAGCCTATAAGCCCGACGCGGATGTTATCACTCATCGTGTTGTCCTCTTTTTGCGTTTCTTATTTCATACTGGCCTTTCTGGCATTGCCCTCATTAATAATGAGCCATGGCGCTTAAAATAGCAGGCTGTACCGGCTATTTTTGTTACATAGTATTAACCTTCTGATTTTGTTTAAGGGAATCGTTCCCAAAGCGCTTGCCGTCAGAGAAACAGCGCTGTAACATTTGCGACCTGTATTTATGGATAAATTACAACAGTGAATCATGGCATCAATTATTAATCGAATCATTGAATTAGCGGGATGGATTGTTCTTGGGGTTTCGGTCATTTTGCTCGGCGTAGCCAGCCATATTGATAACTACCAGCCGCCGGAGCCTGCTGCCGTCACCCATCCTAAGTAACCGGTTGCTGCTTTAAAGAGTGACATAATGTGTCAGTTTCGTATTGCCAGCCCTGGTGAACGCGGTTAACCTTCTCTTCCAGGCATCACCTTCGGTGCCTGAATTTCAGCAAAGAAAACTCCTAATTTCGTCGCGTTATCTGAGTGGGCTGTTTACGTCTGTATTAATCCGTTTATTATTCGACCGAATTACCTTAACTGGTATTACTCACTTTTATATGGAAAATTATTAATATGACAGTTCAGGACTATTTATTAAAATTTCGCAAGATCAATTCGCTTGAGAGCCTGGAAAAACTGTTTGACCATCTGAACTACACCCTGTCGGATAATCAGGACATCATCAATATGTATCGCGCCGCTGACCATCGCCGTGCGGAGCTGGTCTCCGGCGGACGCTTGTTCAACGTCGGCGAGGTGCCGAAGTCCGTATGGCGTTACGTTTTATAAGAAAGTAGCCATCCGCGCGAAATGTTATATACTCTCCGCCCTGCAAACTGGCTGTACAACATTTCGCGCAGATAATGGGAGAGTTCATGACCGCAACGCCTGGAGAACGCATCGGAGGCTGGTTAATCGCCCCACTGGCATGGCTGCTGGTTGCCTTATTAAGCGCATCGCTTGCGCTGCTGCTTTATACCACCGCATTGATTACCCCTCACGCTATTCAGACCCTGATGTCGCAAAGCGTGCTGAATATAGCGATGTGGTTTGTGTCGTTCGTTTTCGCGATTGGGATGTGGTACTACACCCTGTGGCTGACTATCGCCTTCTTTAAGCGCCGCAAGAGTGTGCCTAAGCACTACATTATCTGGCTGCTGGTCTCGGTCCTGCTGGCGGTTAAAGCGTTTGCTTTCTCGCCCGTGTCTGACGCGCTTGCTGTCCGCCAGCTGCTTTTCCCGTTACTGGCTGCGGCGCTACTGGTGCCCTATTTCAAACGTTCAACGCGTGTGAAAAACACCTTCGTGAACCCGTAATAACCTTACAGATAACCTGTTGTCGCCTGCCCCGGTTTGTCCGATAATAGGCGGCTTTTTTATTTCAGGCTAAATAATGACCGATTACTTACTGCTCTTTGTCGGCACCGTGCTGGTTAACAACTTCGTTCTGGTGAAGTTCCTTGGCCTGTGCCCGTTTATGGGCGTGTCCAAAAAGCTGGAAACGGCGATGGGCATGGGGCTGGCGACGACCTTCGTCATGACGCTGGCGTCTATCTGTGCGTGGTTGATTGACACCTGGATCCTCATTCCGCTGGGGTTAATCTATCTCCGCACGCTGGCGTTTATTCTGGTCATTGCGGTTGTAGTGCAATTTACCGAAATGGTGGTGCGCAAAACCAGCCCGGCGCTCTATCGCCTGCTGGGTATCTTCCTGCCGCTGATCACCACCAACTGCGCGGTGCTTGGCGTGGCGCTGCTGAACATCAACCTTGGCCATAACTTCATGCAGTCGGCGCTGTACGGCTTCTCCGCCGCTGTCGGTTTCTCATTTGTTATGGTGCTGTTCGCGTCGATTCGCGAACGTCTGGCAGCAGCGGATATCCCTGCGCCATTTCGCGGTAATGCCATTGCGCTGGTGACCGCGGGTTTAATGTCTCTGGCCTTTATGGGCTTTAGTGGTCTGGTGAAGTTGTAATGAATGCTATCTGGATTGCCATCGCCTCTATCAGCGTCCTGGGGTTGGTGTTTGGCCTTATCCTGGGCTACGCCTCCCGCCGTTTCGCGGTAGAGGACGATCCTGTTGTTGAAAAAATTGATGAGCTTTTGCCGCAAAGTCAGTGTGGACAGTGCGGCTACCCAGGCTGCCGCCCTTACGCTGAAGCGGTAGGCATTCAGGGTGAAAAAATTAACCGCTGTGCGCCCGGCGGCGAAGCGGTGATGCTGAAAATTGCCGCCCTGCTTAACGTCGATCCGCAGCCCGTTGATGGCGATGCGGAAGTCCAGGAGCCGGTCCGTGCCCTCGCGGTGATCGACGAAGCAAACTGCATCGGCTGCACCAAATGTATTCAGGCCTGTCCGGTCGACGCCATTGTTGGCGCAACGCGCGCCATGCACACCGTTGTGGCGGATCTCTGCACCGGCTGTAACCTCTGCGTGGCCCCCTGCCCGACGCAATGTATAGAGCTGCGCCCGGTTGAAACGACTACCGAAAGCTGGAAGTGGGATCTTCAAACCATTCCGGTTCGAAATATTCCTGTGGAACAACATGCTTAAGTTATTTTCTGCTTTCAGAAAAGAGAAGATCTGGGACTTTGACGGCGGTATCCATCCGCCAGAGATGAAAACCCAGTCCAACGGCACGCCGCTGCGTCAAATTCCGCTGGCGACGCGTTACGTCATGCCGCTCAAGCAGCATATTGGCGCTGAGGGCGAGCTGTGCGTGAAAGAAGGCGATACGGTGCTGCGCGGTCAGCCGCTGACCTTCGGACGCGGACGTATGCTGCCGGTACACGCCCCTACTTCCGGGAAAGTGGTGGCGATTGCCCCTCATACGGTAGCGCATCCGTCCGCGCTGTCGGAACTGAGCGTGATTATTGAAGCCGACGGTGAAGATCGCTGGATTGACCGTGACGGCTGGAGCGACTACCGCAGCCAGAGCCGCGAAGCGCTCATCGAGCGTATTCATCAGTTCGGCGTCGCGGGGCTTGGCGGCGCGGGCTTCCCGACCGGCGTCAAGCTGCGCGGCGGTGGCGATAAGATTCAGACGCTGATTATCAACGCCGCCGAGTGCGAGCCATACATCACCGCCGACGATCGTCTGATGCAGGACTGCGCCGCCCAGGTGGTGGAAGGCATCCGCATCCTCGCGCATATTCTGCAGCCGCGGGAAGTACTGATCGGTATCGAAGACAATAAACCGCAGGCCATCTCAATGCTGCGCGCCGTGCTGGCCGGTAGCCATGATATCGCCCTGCGCGTCATTCCGACCAAGTACCCCTCTGGCGGCGCAAAGCAGTTGACGCAAATCCTCACCGGCAAGCAGGTCCCGCACGGCGGACGCTCGTCGGATATCGGCGTGCTGATGCAAAACGTCGGCACCGCTTACGCCGTCAAGCGTGCGGTGATTGACGGCGAGCCGTTGACCGAGCGCGTGGTAACACTGACCGGAGAGTCTGTCTCTCGTCCGGGTAACGTGTGGGCGCGCCTCGGCACGCCGGTGCGCCATCTGCTGGAACAGGCTGAATTTTGCCCGGCCAGCGACCAGATGGTGATCATGGGCGGTCCGCTGATGGGCTTTACCCTGCCGTGGCTCGACGTTCCGGTAGTGAAAATCACCAACTGCCTGCTCGCCCCTTCCCCAACCGAAATGGGGGAAGAGCAGGAAGAGAAAGGCTGCATCCGCTGCAGCGCCTGTGCCGATGCCTGCCCGGCGGATCTCCTCCCACAGCAGCTGTACTGGTACAGCAAAGGCCAACTGCACGATAAAGCCAAAGCCCATAACCTGGCCGACTGCATCGAATGCGGCGCCTGCGCCTGGGTCTGCCCAAGCAACATTCCGCTGGTGCAGTACTTCCGCCAGGAGAAGGCCGAGATTTATGCCATCTCCATGGAAGAAAAACGCGCCGCAGAAGCCAAGGCACGTTTCGAAGCGCGTCAGGCGCGTCTCGAACGTGAGAAGATGGCTCGTCAGGAGCGACATAAGCAGGCCGCCGTTCAGCCTGCCGGGAAAGATCAGGATGCAATCAACGCCGCACTGGCGCGCGTTCGCGAGAAAAAAGCCAGTGCCGCCCAGACGCTGGTGATCCAGGCCGGTGAAAAACCGGATAACAGCGAAGCGATTGCCGCCCGCGAAGCGCGTAAAGCTGCGGCCCGCGCCCGTCAGGCGGAAAAAGCGCAAGCGGCGCAGCCGGAAGCTGAAATCGATCCACGCAAAGCCGCCGTTGAGGCGGCGATTGCCCGTGCCAAAGCGCGCAAGGCCGGGGAGCAGCCAGTGGTGGTTGAACAGGAACCGGTCGATCCGCGTAAAGCTGCCGTTGAAGCGGCGATTGCCCGCGCCAAAGCGCGCAAAGCAGCGCAGCAGGCGCCAGCCGCAGAACCTGAAGCACCGGTCGACCCACGCAAAGCCGCCGTTGAAGCGGCGATAGCCCGCGCCAAAGCGCGCAAAGCAGCACAGCAGGAAGAGCAGCCGCAGGCCGCCAACGATGACCCGCGCAAGGCCGCCGTCGCCGCCGCCATTGCGCGCGTTCAGGCAAAGAAAGCCGCACAGCAAGCCGTAAACGAGGATTAAATGGTTTTCAGAATCGCAAGTTCCCCTTACACCCACAATCAGCGCCAGACCTCGCGCATCATGATGCTGGTCTGCCTGGCCGCGCTGCCGGGCATTGCCGTTCAGTGCTGGTTTTTCGGCTGGGGAACTCTGTTCCAGATAGCTCTTGGATGCGCCAGCGCCGTCGCGGCGGAAGCCCTCGTGCTGAAGCTGCGCAAGATGGCGGTTTCCCGCATCCTGGCCGACAACTCCGCTCTGCTGACCGGCCTGCTGCTGGCCATCAGCATTCCCCCGCTTGCCCCGTGGTGGATGGTGGTGCTCGGCACCGTGTTTGCCGTGATTATTGCCAAACAGCTCTATGGCGGCCTCGGTCATAACCCGTTTAACCCGGCGATGATTGGCTACGTGGTGCTGCTGATCTCCTTCCCGGTGCAGATGACCAGCTGGCTGCCACCGCACGAGATTGCAGCCACGGTTCCCGGCTTTATGGATGCTCTGCAGGTGATCTTTACCGGCCATACGTCGCTGGGTGCTGATATGAACGCGCTGCGTATGGGCGTGGACGGTATCAGCCAGGCGACGCCGCTCGATACGTTTAAAACGTCCCTGCACGCCGGGCACAGCGTTGAGCAAATCATGAAGTCCGCCATCTACAGCGGCGTGCTGGCGGGAGCCGGCTGGCAGTGGGTCAACCTGGCGTATCTGCTGGGCGGCCTGTTCCTGTTGCAGCAGAAGGCCATCCGCTGGCATATTCCGGTCAGCTTCCTGGTAACGCTGGCAGTCTGCGCCACGCTGGGCTGGGTATTCTCTCCTGAATCGCTGGCCAGCCCGCAGATGCACCTGCTCTCCGGCGCGACCATGCTGGGTGCCTTCTTTATCCTGACGGATCCGGTGACGGCCTCAACGACTAACCGCGGACGCCTAATCTTCGGCGCGCTGGCTGGCCTGCTGGTCTGGCTCATCCGCAGCTTCGGCGGCTACCCGGACGGCGTGGCCTTTGCCGTCCTGCTCGCCAACATTACCGTTCCGCTCATCGACTATTACACGCGTCCACGCGTGTACGGCCATCGCTAAGGGTTTCGCCATGTTAAAAACGATGCAAAAACACGGCGTCACGCTGGCTGTCTTCGCCGCGGTCCTGACGGGGCTGACGGCACTGGTTAATGCGCTGACCAAAACGACCATCGAAGAACAGGCCTCGAAGCAGCAAAAGGCGCTGTTCGATCAGGTGATCCCGTCCGATTTCTACGATAATGACCTGCAAAAAAGCTGCTTTGTGGTAGACGCGCCGCAGCTTGGGAAAGGCCCGCACCGCCTCTTTATCGCCCGCAAAGGGGATAAACCGGTAGGTGCGGTAATGGAAGCGACCGCGCCTGACGGCTATTCCGGCGCCATTCAGCTGCTCGTGGGCAGCGATTTTTCCGGCACCGTGCTGGGCACCCGCGTGACGGAGCATCATGAAACGCCGGGCCTGGGCGATAAAATCGAAACGCGTTTAAGCGACTGGATTTTGCACTTTGCCGGTAAAGTGATCCATGGTGAAGATGACACCGCGTTTGCGGTGAAGAAAGACGGCGGCGAATTCGACCAGTTCACGGGCGCAACCATCACCCCACGTGCGGTGGTAAACGCCGTAAAACGAGCCGGGCTATACGCTGAAACGCTGCCCGCGCAGATCAACAATCTTCCGGCCTGTGAGGAGTAATCATGAGCCAGGTTAAAGAGGTTATTGTCCAGGGATTGTGGAAGAACAACTCCGCGCTGGTACAGCTTCTGGGTATGTGCCCCCTGCTGGCGGTGACATCCACCGCCACCAACGCGCTCGGTCTGGGTCTGGCAACCACGCTGGTATTGACCCTGACCAACCTCTCCATCTCTGCCCTGCGACGCTGGACGCCGTCGGAAATTCGTATTCCGATTTACGTCATGATCATTGCGTCGGTGGTCAGTATTGTCCAGATGCTGATTAACGCCTACGCGTTTGGTCTGTACCAGTCGCTCGGGATTTTCATTCCTCTTATCGTCACCAACTGTATTGTGGTCGGGCGTGCGGAAGCGTTCGCGGTGAAAAACAGCCCGGCCATGTCTGCGCTGGATGGTTTTTCCATTGGCATGGGCGCCACGTGCGCCATGTTCGTGCTGGGCTCGCTGCGTGAAATCCTCGGCAACGGTACGCTGTTCGACGGCGCAGATGCGCTGCTGGGCGGCTGGGCTAAAGCGCTGCGCGTTGAGGTGTTTCACACCGATACGCCGTTCCTGCTGGCGATGCTGCCGCCCGGCGCATTTATTGGCCTCGGCATGATGCTGGCGATAAAATACCTGATTGATGAGAAACGTAAGCGCCGCGCGGCTGAGCGCAGCGTTCTGGAAGGGACACCCGAGAAGGCCTCATGAATAAAGAAAAGCGCATTGCGATCCTGACCCGTCTGCGGGACGAGAACCCGCACCCGACGACGGAGCTGAATTTTACCTCCCCGTTTGAGCTGCTGATCGCGGTGTTGCTCTCTGCGCAGGCGACCGACGTGAGCGTCAATAAAGCCACTGCCCTGCTCTATCCGGTCGCCAATACGCCGAAGGCCATGCTGGAGCTGGGCGTCGAAGGCGTGAAGTCCTATATCAAAACAATCGGCCTGTTTAACAGCAAAGCCGAGAACGTAATTAAGACCTGTCGGATCCTGCTGGAACAGCACGGAGGCGAAGTGCCGGAAGATCGCGCCGCGCTGGAAGCCTTGCCGGGCGTGGGGCGTAAAACCGCGAACGTTGTGCTCAATACCGCGTTTGGCTGGCCGACCATCGCCGTTGATACGCATATATTCCGCGTCTCAAACCGGACCAACTTCGCCCCAGGGAAAAATGTCGAGCAGGTAGAAGAGAAGCTGTTAAAAGTGGTTCCTGCCGAATTCAAGGTTGACTGCCACCACTGGCTGATTTTGCACGGTCGTTATACCTGCATAGCCCGAAAGCCGCGCTGCGGCTCCTGCGTTATTGAAGATCTCTGCGAATATAAAGAAAAAGTCTATTCCTGACCGTCATAATCCCTTGCCAAAAGAAGGGCTACCGTTCGTTCTTCTTTTGGCCGTTATTTGTCCGCTCTTACTTTCTTCTGACTTGTCACTTGTTCGGCTCTATAACGCTCAAACAGGTTAATACTTTTTTCATAGCCAAAAATTTCTATACATCTGTGATCGCGATCACTCTGATAACGTCATGTTGATTTTTTGTAGTCAAAGTCATCGCAAACCCTTTGCCGGGCAAGATTTAAATGCGTTTACCCGGAAGATAAGACCAGCTATTTTTCAGAATATGGGCTATATCACTACAACAAGCGGCAAATAGCAGAACATATCGCCAAAACCCCATCGCACTGGGTGTATACCAGTCGAAAAAACTACCTTTAGTTATCGTATAAAATTTAACGCTAAATAACATTTGTAGAAACCGACAATTATACCGCCCAAGATATATGTAACAGATTATTACAAACGTATTGCCAGACGGGGCAGGATAGTGAACATTACCCGCCGTTTCTCCTCCCAATATAACTATAAGGCGGATGGGCTACGGCCATCACGCGATGAACACCCCCGTTAATATGGGATGTAAAAAAAGAGGTATATGTGTCGACTGCAAACAATAAACCAACAGATGAAAGCGTGAGTCTGAACGCTTTTAAACAACCGAAAGCGTTTTATCTCATCTTCTCTATCGAGTTATGGGAGCGTTTTGGTTACTACGGCCTGCAAGGGATCATGGCGGTTTACCTGGTTAAACAACTGGGTATGTCCGAAGCCGATTCCATCACGCTGTTCTCCTCCTTTAGTGCCCTCGTTTACGGTCTGGTTGCTATCGGCGGCTGGCTGGGTGATAAAGTTCTCGGTACTAAGCGCGTCATTATGCTGGGTGCCATTGTTCTGGCTATTGGCTATGGTCTGGTTGCATGGTCAGGACATGATGCGGCTGTGGTCTACATGGGCATGGCAACCATCGCCGTGGGTAACGGCCTGTTCAAAGCGAACCCGTCTTCCCTGCTCTCAACCTGCTACAGCAAAGATGACCCACGTCTGGACGGTGCATTTACCATGTACTACATGTCCATCAACATCGGTTCCTTCTTTTCCATGCTGGCAACCCCATGGCTGGCCGCGAAATTCGGCTGGAGCGTGGCGTTTGCGCTGAGCTTCGTGGGTATGCTGATCACCGTGGTAAACTTCCTGTTCTGCCGCAACTGGGTGAAAGACTACGGTTCAAAACCTGACTTCGAGCCTGTCCACATGGGCAAGCTGCTGGCTACCATCGTGGGCGTTGTCGTCCTGGCGGCGATCGCCACCTGGCTGCTGCACAACCAGGGTATCGCTCGTGCCGTTCTGGGCGTAGTTGCGCTGGGCATCGTGGTCATCTTCGCGAAAGAAGCGTTCGCTATGAAGGGTGCAGCCCGTCGTAAGATGATTGTGGCGTTCATTCTGATGCTGGAAGCGATTATCTTCTTCGTGCTGTACAGCCAGATGCCAACCTCTCTGAACTTCTTCGCTATTCGTAACGTTGAGCACTCTATCCTGGGTATCGCATTCGAACCCGAGCAGTTCCAGGCGCTGAACCCCTTCTGGATCATGATCGGTTCCCCGATTCTGGCCGCAATCTATAACAAGATGGGCGATCGTCTGCCAATGCCGCACAAGTTCGCGGTGGGTATGGTGCTCTGTTCTGGTGCGTTCCTGGTGCTGCCGCTGGGGACTAAGTTTGCGTCCGACGCCGGTATCGTGTCCGTTAACTGGCTGATCCTGAGCTACGCGCTGCAGTCTATCGGCGAACTGATGATCTCCGGTCTGGGTCTGGCGATGGTTGCACAGCTGGTTCCACAGCGTCTGATGGGCTTCATTATGGGTAGCTGGTTCCTGACCACTGCCGGTGCGGCGATCATCGCCGGTAAGATCGCGAACCTGATGGCTGTGCCAGAAAACGTGACCGATCCGCTGCTCTCCCTGAACGTCTACGGTACCGTGTTCATGCAGATTGGTATCGCTACGGCGGTTATCGCGGCGCTGATGCTGCTGACCGCGCCGAAACTGAATCGAATGACTCAGGACGACGACAAGACGGCGGAAGCGAACAAAACCGCTACCGCGTGATATTTGAGAGAAACGACAGAACAGAAGCCGCTAAGAGATTAGCGGCTTTTTTTTTGTCCCTTCGCGCACTAACATAGCTGAAACCTCAGCAAAAAGGAGTTACCGATGAAACTGTTCTACAAACCGGGCGCGTGCTCTCTTGCTTCCCATATCACCCTGCGCGAGAGCGGCAAAGATTTCACGCTGGATGGCGTTGATCTGATGAAAAAGCGCCTGGAAAACGGGGATGACTTTTTTGCGATTAACCCAAAAGGGCAGGTTCCGGCCCTGCTGCTGGATGACGGAACTCTGCTGACCGAAGGCGTGGCGATTATGCAATTCCTGGCGGACAACGTACCGGATCGCCAGCTCCTTGCCCCTACCGGCAGCGTCGCACGTTATAAAACGCTGGAGTGGTTGAACTATATCGCCACCGAGCTGCACAAAGGTTTTACCCCCCTCTTCCGCCCGGATACGCCGGAAGAGTACAAGCCGACCGTGCGAGCTCTGCTGGAGAAAAAGCTGCAGTATGTTAACGAATCGCTGAAAGACGATCAGTGGATTTGTGGTTCACGCTTCACCATTGCCGACGCGTACCTGTTTACCGTACTGCGCTGGGCGCGTGCGGTTAAGCTGAACCTGGAAGGGTTGGACCATATCGCATCGTATATGGCGCGCGTGGCGGAGCGTCCAGCGGTGGCCGCTGCGCTAAAAGCGGAAGGGTTGAATTAAGCGAGCCGTCTGTGTTGCCGGGTGGCGCTGACGCTCACCCGGCCTACGAACTCTGGACAATTATAGCCGTGTGGCGCTGAAATAGTGCTCCGGCTTCGCGATACGATCCTGTGCCTCGACCACCTGCAGTTCATATTCCTGCATCTGTTTCGTCGCAATCATGATTTCGTACACCGCTGCCGTCACGTGCTCCAGCGCGTCTCTCACCGTTGCACCCTGCAACAGTTTCACCAGCAGCAGTCCGCTGGTCACATCACCCACGCCCACCGGCTGACGCGTGCCGAAATCCACCAGCGGACGGCTGATATGCCATGCGTCATCTTTCGTCACCAGCAGCATCTCAAAACGCTCCTGGGTCAGCCCTGCGCGGGCGAGATGTTTTACCAGCACAATCTCCGGCCCCTGGGCTATCAGCTCGCGAGACGCGCGTACAGCCTCTTCTACGCTGTTAACCGGATGCTCGCAGAGGATCTCCAGTTCAATCAGGTTGGGCGCAATGATATCGCTGGCGGGTAGCGCATGGCGAACGTGAAATTCCGCTACGCCAGGCGCCACAATGCAGCCTTTCTCCGGGTGTCCCATGACGGGGTCGCAGAAATATTTTGCCGCCGGGTTTGCCGCTTTCACCTGACGCACGATGCCGAGGATGTGTTCCCCCTGCTCCGCTGAGCCGAGGTAGCCGCTCAGAACGGCGTCGCAGCGCTTGAGCTGGTCGATATCCGCAATACCCTGCACAACCTCTGTGAGGTGCGAAGGCGGCATCACGCAGCCGGTCCATTTGCCGTATTGCGTGTGGTTAGAGAACTGCACGGTATTGAGAGGCCAGACGTTGGCACCGAGGCGGCGCATCGGGAATTCCGCTGCGCTATTGCCAGCATGTCCAAACACAACGTGGGACTGAATGGCGAGGATGTTCTTCATCTTTTTCTTACCAAACCCTGAACAAACAAAAAGGGCGTGGTTTCCCACGCCCCTCGAGACTTTTACTTACTTCCAGCAGACCAGACAGTAGTTTTTCTTACCGCGGCGCAGCAGCGTGTAGCGGCCATACAGACGGTCGCCGTCAACGAAGGTGTATTCCGGATCAGCCTGCTTTTCACCGTTGATGGTGATAGCGTTGGAGGCGATGGTTTTACGCGCCTGACCACGGGAAGGCTGGAGCTCAGAGTCCACCAGCGCCTGCATCAGGTCAGCTCCTTTTTCCATCTCGACCATCGGCACGCCGTCCTGCGCCAGCTGTTCGAAGTCCGCTTCGCTCAGATCGCTCAGCGTACCGTTGAACAGGCTTGCGGTGATGCGTTTTGCCGCGGCCAGGCCCTCTTCACCATGAACCAGTTTGGTCACCTCGTCCGCCAGCACGTACTGGGCACGCGGCGCTTTACCGCTGTTCTTATCTTCCTCTTCCAGCGCATTGATCTCAGCAATGTCCATGAAGGTGAAGAACTTCAGGAAGCGGTAAACATCGGCATCCGCCGTGTTGATCCAGAACTGATAGAATTTGTACGGGCTGGTTTTCTTCGGATCGAGCCACACCGCGCCGCCTTCGGTTTTACCGAATTTGGTACCGTCTGCTTTGGTGATCAGTGGAACGGTCAGGCCAAAGACCTGGTTCTGATGCAGACGACGGGTCAGGTCGATACCGGAGGTGATGTTCCCCCACTGGTCAGAGCCGCCGATCTGCAGAGAGACGCCGTGCAGCTTGTTCAGGCAGGCAAAGTCATAGCCCTGCAGCAGGTTGTAGGAGAACTCGGTAAAGGAGATACCCTGATCGTCACGGTTCAGACGCTGCTTGACCGCTTCTTTGTTAATCATCTGGTTAACAGAGAAGTGCTTGCCGATGTCACGCAGGAAGGTCAGCACGTTCATGCCGCCAAACCAGTCGTAGTTGTTAGCAGCAATGGCAGAGTTATCACCACAGTTGAAGTCGAGGAACGGTGCAACCTGTTTGCGGATCTTATCCACCCACTCCTGCACGGTATCTTCGGTGTTCAGCTTACGCTCCGCGGCTTTAAAGCTCGGGTCACCAATCAGACCGGTCGCGCCGCCCACCAGGGCAACAGGCTTATGACCCGCCATCTGGAAGCGTTTCAGGCATAACAATGGAACAAGATGCCCCAAATGCAAGCTGTCAGCGGTGGGATCGAAGCCGCAATAGAGCGCGATCGGGCCTTGCGCCAGTCGCTCTGCTAACGCTTCCTCGTCCGTCACCTGGGCCACGAGGCCCCGCTCTTGCAATTGTTTAATCAAGTTACTGCTTGCCATCAAATTCTCCATGTATAAACGACTGCACCTTTGCCGGTACACGACTTTTCGCCTGATGCGAAAGGACCATAGAATAAAGCGCAAGCGCGGTGTGCGCTAGCGCTTAAATCAACAAATTTCGGGGATTACGGGGCCAGTCTGTCGATTTTCCAGCCGCCATTCTCGCGCTGGTATAAAAAGCGGTCATGCAGGCGATGCTCACCGCCCTGCCAGAATTCCATCTGCTCAATCGGAATGCGGAAGCCGCCCCAGAAGCTCGGCAGCGGAATTTCCCCCTGCTGGAACTTCTGTTTCAGCTCCAGGAATTTACTTTCCAGCACGCCGCGGGCAGAGATCCGGCTGGACTGTTTTGATACCCAGGCGCCAATCTGGCTGTCGCGCGGGCGGCTGTGGAAATACTTCACCACCTCAAGGGTCGAGAGACGTTCCGCTTTACCGGTGACCATCACCTGACGTTCCAGCATGTGCCACGGGAACAGCAGGCTGATGCGCGGGTTGTTTTCTAAGTGGTGCGCCTTGCGGCTGCCCAGATTGGTATAGAACACCAGCCCTTTCTCGTCGTAATGCTTAAGCAAGACGATGCGCTGATACGGTTGACCGTTTTCATCTACCGTCGCGACGACCATGGCCGTTGGGTCGGCCAGCTTCGCGTCGCAGGCCTGTTTCAGCCAGCGCTCAAAAAGCACGAGGGGTTCAGCGGGAAGATCCTGGCGACGCAGGCCGCCTTTGGTGTATTCACGGCGCAGATGCGCAATTTGCTGCAGTTCGTCGTTATCTGACATGGCGTTAGCTGACCTTGAGATTGGGTGGCGCTATTGTGCGCCGCCCCTGTAAAAATCTCAACGCTTCGGATTTTCAAGCTGGCAGTTGTTCAGCACAATGCGGTCGCGTTTGTAGACCGTGGCGCTGTCGCCTTTCGACCAGAAGACATAGATGCCGTCCGAATAACGCGCCCCGGAGGCCGAGATACCCTGTTTAAGGGTTAGCAGCTTGTTATCGTAAACGAAGCTGGCTTCCTGACGCGGATTATTCAGCTTCACGGTCAGCGGTTTTTCATCGCAGCGATACTCCAGCGTATCGGTCTGCATGCGCTCAAGGAACTGGTTATAGACGCTGCATCCTGACAGCAATAAAGGCGCGGCAATAAGAAGAAGTTTTTTCATGGGCGTATTCCGAAGACTTTCCTGGTCCTGGAGGGCATGGCTGCCCCCCTGTTTTATTCCATTCTAACGACGAGGCGCCGCGCTGAATTTCAGTTAACTCTGATTATGACGAGGATTTGCAGGGAAAATCGCCCCGAGGACGCTGGCCTCACGCGCGCCGGTTACCGACGGCAAATTCCCTGGCAGCCCGGCGATGGTGCGCCAGGCAAGCCAGGCGAAAGCCAGCGCTTCCATATCATCCCCGCTGATGCCGGCCTCGTCCGTCGTGGTCACCTCAGTGCCCGGCAGCAGCCCGGCAAGACGCGCCATCACCAGCGGGTTTCGGCTTCCCCCGCCGCACACCAGCAGGCGTTCGCAGCCGCCGCTGAGCAGCACCTGCTCAGAGATCGACACGGCCGTTAATTCGGCAAGCGTCGCCTGGACATCCTGCGGGGCGAGTGCCGGGAACAGCGCAAGCTGGCGCTCGAGCCAGCCAAAGTTGAAGTATTCTCGTCCCGTGCTTTTCGGCGCCGGTAAGGCAAAATAAGGGTCGCTGAGCATGGACTGCAGCAGCGGGAGAACCACTTTACCCTCGCTCGCCCACTCGGCGTTTTTATCATACGGTTGACCGCACTGCCGCCAGATCCAGGCATCCATTAACATATTTCCCGGGCCGGTATCGTAGCCGCGAACGGGCTGCCCCGGAATAAGCATCGAGAGGTTAGCAATCCCGCCTATGTTGAGCACCATGCGGCGTTCTGTAGGGTGCGCCAGCAACGCCTGATGGAAGGCAGGCACCAGCGGCGCGCCCTGGCCGCCAAGCGCAATATCGCGGCGCCGAAAATCCCCGACGACCGTTACGCCCGTCTTCGCCACAATCTGGTTGTTATCGCCGATTTGCAACGTATGCGGCGCGTCGCCAGTCGGCTCATGCCAGACGGTTTGTCCGTGACACCCGATGGCGACCACATCCTGGGGACGAAGATGTTCTTTTTGCATTAACGCCTGCACCGCATCCGCAAACAGCGCCCCCAGCCGAACATCAAGTTGACCAAGCTGGGAGAGGGTTAACTGCTGCCCCTGACAGATGCTCAGAATGTCCTCTTTCAGCGAAAGGGGGATTGGCCAGGTCAGGCTCGCCTGCTGTGCCACCATATGTTCGTCAATGGCGGCCAGAACGACATCTACCCCATCCAGACTGGTGCCCGACATCACACCAATGTAGCGACCCGATTTCATGCGCTTTCCTTACGTTGCGTGGGCTAAGGATATCCACTCAACCATAAACAGCGCTCCTTTGCCATCCGACGATAATATTTTTTAACAATGTCTTGCCGGTATGGCGAGTGGCTCCTGTTTATGTCTCGTTAAGTCAAATTCAAGTACAATTTTCTTATTGTTAGTGCAAAGATATGAACTATGGCTCTTTATGCCATATAATTTAGCCATAACGGATGCCTCCAGATGGGCGTTTTTGGTGAACAGGAGATTCAAATGATTGTACGTGTACTGGGCGTTTCGCTGATTGGTTTAACCCTGGCTGGCTGTG
The DNA here is from genome assembly GCF_014895885.1 of Enterobacter cloacae complex sp. P17RS. Taxonomy (NCBI): domain Bacteria; kingdom Pseudomonadati; phylum Pseudomonadota; class Gammaproteobacteria; order Enterobacterales; family Enterobacteriaceae; genus Enterobacter; species Enterobacter cloacae complex sp. P17RS. The sequence continues at coordinate 62,996 of NZ_JADBQK010000007.1, read as the reverse complement.
TGAACGACAGCTCGCTGTCTGGCGACGTTTACAGCGCTTCTGAAGCAAAACAGGTTCAAAGCGTGACTTACGGTACCGTTGTTAACGCCCGTCCTGTACAAATTCAGGGTGGTGATGAAAACAACGTGATGGGCGCAATCGGCGGTGCTGTACTGGGTGGTTTCCTGGGTAATACCGTTGGCGGCGGCACGGGCCGTTCTCTGGCAACCGCAGCGGGCGCTGTAGCGGGTGGTGTCGCGGGTCAGGGCGTTCAGGGCGCGATGAACAAAACCCAGGGTGTAGAGCTGGAAATTCGTAAAGACGACGGCAGCACCATTATGGTTGTTCAGAAACAGGGCAACACCCGCTTCTCTGCGGGTCAACGCGTCGTGCTGGCGAGCAACGGCAGCCAGGTTACCGTTTCTCCGCGTTAATTAAAAATGGATGTGGTCATCAGGCCACATCCATTTACAATATATATCACTCTCACAAATATATTTACACAATACATTCATCCCACACATTATTAAACGCGCCATATATTGTTTCTGCGCAAAGTATTTAGCGTGCTAATTGATTAAACTCTTCGCAATCATCTCTTCATAATTATTTTAATTTGTATAACTTTATATGCTTGCGAATAGTCGTTCTGTAAAAGGTCGTTATATCTCGTTCTGTTTCGGTTGCTTTGTCGTCATCGGAATATTACAGGCTTTATTTTCAAAACTGGTTGACTGGGTTCCATCCTTTTCGCCTCTTTTGTTCCCCACACTCACCATTTTTTTACTCGTGTTTCACCTGTTTATTGCCTGTTTTATGGCAATGAAATACTGGTGTGATAAGCGGCGGCTCTATCTGATTGCCATCTCATTTGCCTTTGCCGGTTCGGCCTTGCTGATGGTCGGAACATTGACCAGCTTTCCGGCGTGGCTGGATCTCTATCAGTTCAACGTTGTGAACTACAACGATGCGATGATCTACTATATGTTCCGCCACCTCTTAATGGCGGTGCTGATGATCGTTTCGGCATTACTTTATCCCACGCGCAATCTGCCCCTTTCACGGCTGGCGCATATCATCATCGTTAGCGGTTCATTTCTTTTTACCGCATGTATGGTGATTCTGGCCTGGATGTATTCCAGCCATTCCCCGTTTTTATCCCTCGATCTGGTTGATAATGAAACGCGGCAGTTTATGGTTCTCTGGAGCCACAGCATTAATATTTCATTAATCGTTCTCTGGGTCGTGACACTAGCCACGCTGATGTTTATTACGCGCGTGCGTAATCTGTTCTGGGTAGGCGGTAATTTTCTGTGTGTCTGCTATGTCGTCACGCTCTCTATGCTGTTGGTAGGCGGACATGCAGAAGATATATCCTGGTATCGCGCCCGATTATTTGAAACCGTCGCGACGCTGATTATTATTTTTGTGCTGCTCTATGATGTCTTCAGGTTGTATCGTGACTCCCATTTGAAGTATCAGCAGTCGTATCAAAATTCGATTCGCGATCCACTCACGCGCCTCTATAACCGTAGCTATTTTTATGAATCGTTAAACCAGGCGCTGGGCATCGCCAAACCCAGCCGCCCGGTTTCGGTTATCGTCAGCGATCTCGATCGTTTCAAGCGTATCAACGACAACTACGGTCACCTGCAGGGAGATAAAGTCCTGCAGTTTGTCGCCAATCTGCTGATGGACTCCGTACGTCCGCAGGATATCGCAGCGCGAATCGGCGGCGAAGAGTTTGTCCTGATGCTGGCAAACACCTCCGCAGAAGACGCATATCAGGTGGCGGAGCGCATTCGGTTGAAGCTAAGCGGTTTTGATAAAATTAGCAGCGAGGGTCAGTTACCAGAGCCGATTACCATCAGCATGGGGGTGTTTACGGCAACCTCTTCGTCGGTAAGCGCAGAAGCGTGCGTGGAAAGTGCCGATAAGGCGATGTATGAAGCGAAAGAGACGGGCCGTAACCGCGTCGTTGTCTTTAAGTAAAAACAAGGCCTTGCAGATGCAAGGCCCTGTTGTCTGGTCAGTCGCGAGACTGTAGCTCGTGAATGTTTTGCTCAAGGCGCGCAATGAGGCTGATGAGCATTTCCAGCTCCGTCGGTGAAACGCCTGAAAGGATTTCACCGCGCGTTTTGGTGATCACCGCTTCCATTTCAGTGATGATAGGCGCCGCTTTCTCCGTCAGCTTAATGCGCTTGGCGCGACGATCGCTGGCGCAGGTTTGCCGGGAGATCAGTCCCTTCTCTTCCAGTTGGTCAAGCGTGCGCACCAGCGACGGTTGCTCAATGCCTATCGCTTTAGCCAGTTGAATTTGCGACTGGTCGGGCGGCAGCTGATGAATGTTGTGCAACGTGACCCAATGCGTCTGCGTCAGTTCCAGAGGTTTCAGGCGATGGTCAATCAGAGCACGCCAGACGCGTACCAACCTTGCCAGATCAGAACCTAATGGCGATTCCAATTTCATCTCCTTATAATTAGCTTGCTAAGTTATTATACTGATTTTAGAATAGTGTGCAGCATTTGTATTGGCAAAACAAATGCAATACTGCATTCATCGGACTCAAAAGTATGACTTACACTGAATTATGATGCTTCTTCATACTCAGACAAGCCAACGCGGCATTCTGTTCACTGCAAAGGATTTCTGCCTGTGATCTTTTTTCATCGCTCAGAAGGTTTACCCCTTCAGGACCTGATCTTCGGTGCGTCAGTCTACTTTCCTCCCCTGTTTAAAGCCGTGCTGGTGGGCTTTGTTCTCTGGCTCATCGCGCATCGCCTGCTTCGCGACTGGATGTACTCCGGCGAAATCTGGCACCCCATGCTGATGGATCTCTCCCTGTTTGCCCTCTCCGTATGCCTGGGCCTTGCTGTTCTGATCGTGTGGTGAATATGCCTCTGAAAACGCTGAAGTACTTTTCCACCCTGTTAGTTCTTGTCCTCGCCCTGGCTGCTGGATGGTGGTTGTGGAATTATTATATGCAGTCCCCCTGGACCCGTGATGGCAAAGTTCGCGCTGAGCAGGTCAGCATCACCCCCCAGGTCTCGGGAAGTATCACAACGCTGCTGGTTAAGGATAACCAGTACGTTAAAAAGGGAGAGGTGTTATTCCGCATCGACGACACCCCGTATCACATTGCAATTCTGAACGCCCAGGCGCAGCTGGCAAAAGCCCAGTCTGACCTTGCTAAGGCCAATAATGAGGCCAATCGCCGCCGTCACCTGTCGAAAAACTACATCTCCGCGGAAGATTTAGATACCGCCAATATCAACGTCAAGGCCATGCAGGCGAGCGTCAACGTGGCTGAGGCCACGCTGAAGCAGGCGCAGTGGGAGTTAACCCAAACCGAGGTCACCGCCCCCGTCGACGGATGGGTGACCAACCTCTCCGCCCGGGTGGGAAATTATGCCACCGCTGGTCAGCCGGTTTTTGCGCTCGTCGACAGCCACTCGTTCTACGTCGTGGGCTATTTCGAAGAGACCAAGCTTCGTCATATCCATGAAGGCGCACCCGCAGCCATAACGCTGTATAGTGGCCCGCAAAAGTTACAGGGTCACGTTTCCAGCATTGGCCGCGCCATTTACGATCAAAGCGTTGAAACGGATTCCGGGCTGGTGCCGGACATCAAGCCGAACGTACCGTGGGTGCGCCTGGCTCAACGCGTGCCTGTGCGCGTGGAGTTTGACCGTTTACCCGAGGACATCACGCTGGTTTCCGGCACCACCTGCACTGTCTCTATCGGAACCCGTTAATGAAGCTGCAGGCGCTCTCCTGGCAAAACACGCCGTGGATGAAAGCGACGCGCCCCCAGTGGCGCTACGCGCTGCGTAACGGCATTGCCATGTGCCTGGCGCTGACTGTTGCCTATTATCTGAACCTGGATGAACCCTACTGGGCGATGACCTCCGCGGCGGTGGTAAGCTTCCCCACCGTTGGCGGGGTGATCAGCAAAAGCCTTGGCCGTATCGCAGGTAGCCTGCTGGGCGCCACCGCGGCGTTAATTATCGCGGGCCACACGCTGAACGATCCATGGCTGTTCCTGCTGAGCATGGCGGCATGGCTGGGTTGCTGTACCTGGGCCTGCGCCCATTTCACCAATAACGTGGCCTATGCTTTCCAGCTGGCGGGCTATACCGCCGCCATTATCGCCTTCCCGGTCGTCAACGTGCTCGACACCACCGAGCTATGGGATATCGCACAGGCGCGCGTCTGCGAAGTCATTGTCGGGATCCTCTGCGGCGGATTTATGATGATGATCCTGCCCAGCACCTCTGACGGCACTGCGCTTATCACTGCGCTGAAAACCATGCATACCCGGCTGCTGGAACATGCGAGCCTGCTGTGGCAACCGGATACCAGCGATGACATCCGCCTCGCGCATGAAAAGGTTATCGGGCAGATCCTGACCATGAATCTGTTGCGAATTCAGGCGTTCTGGAGCCATTACCGTTTTCGCCGTCAAAACACGCTGCTTAACTATTTGCTGCACCAGCAGCTGCGCATGACCAGCGCTATCTCCAGCCTGCGCCGAATGCTGCTCAACTGGCCGACACCGCCAGAAAACACCCGCGCGGTAATCGAAACCCTGCTCGCGGCGCTCGCGCGACCGGATGCGGACATCTATACCGTCGCGAAGATCATCGCCCCGCTCGCCCCGGTGGATGAGTTTGATTATCGCCATCGCGCCTTCTGGCAGCGGCTGAATTACTTTTGTCGGCTATACCTGCGCAGCAGCCGCTGGATTAAGGCGGTAGAGAATGCTACCCCGGTCACGGAGTTCGCCGTTCCCGGCAGCCCGGCTCTCGCACGTCACACCGATTATCTGGAAGCGCTGTGGAGCGGTTTTCGCACCTTCAGCGCACTGATGCTGGTGGGGGCGTGGAGCATTACCACGCAGTGGGAGTCAGGTTCGGCGGCGTTAACGCTTGCCGCTATCAGCTGCGTGCTTTACTCCGTCGCGGCCTCGCCGTTTAACTCGCTTACGTTGCTGCTGCGAACGCTTGTTTTGCTATCACTGTTCAGTTTTGTGGTGAAGTTTGGCCTGATGGTGCAGATAAGCGATCTCTGGCAGTTTCTGCTATTCCTGTTTCCGCTGTTAACTACGATGCAGCTCCTTAAGCTGCAAATGCCGAAACTGGCGGGTCTGTGGGGACAGCTGATTGTCTTTATGGGCTCGTTTATCTCCGTGACGAATCCGCCGGTGTATGATTACGCCGCTTTTCTGAATGACAACCTGGCAAAGATTCTTGGTGTCGGGCTGGCGTGGCTGGCCTTCGCGGTGTTGCGTCCCGGCTCTGACGCACGCAAAAGCCGTCGACATATCCGTGAATTGCGCAGAGGGTTTGTCGACCAGCTCAGCCGCAAGCCGCATCTGCAAGAAAGCGAGTATGAATCGCTGGTTTATCACCACGTCAGCCAGTTAAATAACAGCCAGGACGCGCTGTCCCGACGCTGGCTGCTGCGCTGGGGGGTGGTGCTGTTGAACTGCTCGCACGTGGTCTGGCAGCTTCGCGCATGGGAAACGCGCTCCGATCCGCTGTCGCAGGTACGTGATGTGTGTATCTCTCTGCTACGCGATGTGATGAGCGAGCGCGGCGTTCAGCAGCGGCCTCTGGAGGCCACGCTGGCTGAACTGCAGCGGATCTGCGACACCCTTGCCCGGCATCATCTTCCCGCAGCCCGCGATTTGGCCTCGATAATCTGGCGCCTGCACTGCTCGCTGTCGCAGCTGGAACAGGCGCCTCCGCCAGGAACGATTGGGGATCAGATTACGCCGCAGGCATAGCGCGCCCCGCCGCCGCCAAGCGGTTTAGGCTGATCGGACATGTTATCGCCGCCCACATGGATCATCAGCGCTTTGCCTTTGACCTCATCCAGCTTTTTCAGCCGCGGGGCCACGACCGGATCCGTGGCTTTACCGTCATTGTTTACCACCAGCACCGGCAAGTCGCCCAGGTGTCCCATACCTTCAGGCCCTTCATGTTTGCCTGAATTCTGCGGGTCAAGGTGGCCCCCTGCTGCTTCCGCTGCCGACGGTTTACCCTCTTTCATGGCTGGCTGACAGCTCCCTTTGGCATGAACATGGAAGCCGTGTTCGCCCGGCGGGAGTGCTTTAAGATCGGGTGCGAATTCCAGCCCTTTATCGGTCTCGGTGATTTTCACCGTCCCGATGGACTGACCCACACCCTGTGAGGTGACGAGATTCATTTCTACTTCGTCGCTGGCTGCCTGCGCCCCTGCGCAAACAACCAGCGTGACCAATGCCAGAGTAAAACGCTTCATATGACCTCCGCTGGTTATTTTTTGCCCCTTAAGTGTATACCAGGGGCACAGATTTCACCGGAAAGTCACCTTCTTGCGGTTTAAGGCACGTCGTAACCCAGCGCGGCCTTGCGGATGCGGAACCACTGCTGGCGGGTCATCTGCAGCTCTTCGGCGGCCAGCGCGGAACGGACGCGTTCAATTTTCCCGGAGCCAATAATCGGCAGCGGTTTTGACGGCAGACGCAGGATCCAGGCGTAAACCACCTGCTCTATGCTCTGGGCGTTCAGCTCGCGGGCGATGGTTTCCAGCTCATTGCGCAGCGGCTGGAACGCATCATCATTAAACAGGCGTCCACCGCCGAGGCACGACCAGGCCATCGGGCGAATGCGCAGCTGCTGCAGCTGGTCGAGCGTACCATCCAGCAGCAGCGGCTGATGCACCGGGGAGATCTCAACCTGGTTAGTGGCGAGCGTAAACGGCAGACGAGACTGAAGCAGGGCAAACTGGGCCGGGGTAAAGTTGGAGACGCCGAAGTGACGCACCTTCCCGCTCTGATGCAGACTCAGGAAGGCTTCCGCCACCTCGTCGGCATCCATCAGCGGGTCCGGACGGTGAATCAGCAGCAGGTCGATACGATCGGTTGCCAGATTGACCAGCGACTGCTCGGCGCTCTTGATGATATGGGCGCTGTCGGTGATGTAGTGGCCGAGGGCATGCTCCGGTTTGGCCGTGGTGGCAATACCGCATTTGGTAACGATCTCCATTCGCTCCCGGAGTGCCGGAACCAGCTTGAGCGCCTCGCCAAAGGCGGCTTCACACTGATAGCCACCGTAAATATCCGCATGATCGACGGTTGTTACCCCTAAATCGATATGCTCTTCAATAAAGCTTGCCAGCTGGAGGGGGGACATATTCCAGTCCATCAGGCGCCAGTAGCCCATCACAAAACGGGAGAATTCTGGCCCCTGGGGGGCAAGGGTAATACGCTGAACCATAACATTTTCCTCAAGGACGTGATGTCATGAGTATACGCAATTACCGCATTAAAACAGTGAAGGTTGCTGGGGTTCTTCGGTCTCAGAGGCTTTGTTTGCGCGGATTTTGCGCAGAAGTCGCTGTCTGCAGAGGCGCAGCACATCCTGCTTTTGCGTGTCGCTGAAGTTTTGCCAGTTAAAACGCTCGTCACGGGTACGCATGCACCCGCGGCAATAACCACGTTCATCTGACTGACAAATCCCCCGGCACGGGCTCTGGATGGGGAAAAACTCCAGTTGCTCTGCCACACTCACCTCCGGTTAACCTCTCTCACCTACAGTGAAGACGCTAAAAGCGCCGCGTGCAAGGGCTTTACCACAGTTTTGTGGCATTAAGGTTTCACTAATCTTTCCTCTTTATACTCGCCACATCATGACAATGACAGGTTTTACGATCGATGTGGTTAAGTAAAAAGTTACAATGTAACGACATAAAATTTACTCTGGGCTGTGCACTCTTTTTTACTCTGCTTAACGGGCTGTTTATCCAGCGCAGCTGGGCTATTATTGCCCCTGCGCATCTGCACGATATTCTCTTCGCCGCATCCGTGCCGGTGGTGCTTTTTTGTGGCTGGGTCATTGTATTTAGCCTGCTCAATATCCCGTATATCCGTAAGCCGCTGATGATCGTCTTAACTGTCGGGTGCGCTGCGGCAACTTACTTTATGTTTACCTACGGCGCGGTCATCGATCAGAACATGATTGTGAACGTGTTCGAAACTAACTCCCAGGAAGCCACCGCGCTGGTGACCCCGCAGATGATTCTGTGGATTGTCATAGCCGGTCTTGTTCCATCCCTGGTGCTGGCGCTGACCCGCATTCGTACCGGTAAATGGTGGTACGCCCTGCTGACGCGTGTTGCCGCGATGCTCGGTGCCCTGCTGGTGATTATTCTTATCGCCGCGGTGTTTTATAAAGATTACGCGTCGCTGTTCCGCAATAACAAAAGCATCGTCAAAATGGTCACTCCGGCGAACTACGTCAGCGCCGTGGTGAAATACAGCAAGATGCGCTGGTTTGCCGGCGATCAAACGCTGGTGCGGATTGGCGAAGATGCGCACAAAGGCGCGCTGATTACGGGTCAGCAGAAGAAAACCGTTCTGGTGCTGGTCATCGGCGAAGCGTCGCGCGCGGCGAACTACTCCCTCAATGGCTACGGGCGTGAAACCAACCCCGAGCTGAAAAAGCAGGATGTGATTAACTTCCCGCAGGCCTCCTCGTGCGGCACTGAAACCGCTGTATCCGTTCCGTGCATGTTCTCCGGTATGACGCGCAGCAAATACGATGCCGACCTGGCGCACCATCAGGAAGGGCTGCTCGACGTGCTCAACCATGCGGGTATCAACCTCCTGTGGCGCGACAACGACGGTGGCTGTAAAGGTGCCTGCGATCGTATTCCCCATACCGACATGACGCAGTGGAAGCTGGATCAGTTCTGCAAAGACCAGTCCTGTATTGATGACGTGAATTTCTACCGCCTGGACAACGTGCTGGACGGTCTGAAGCAGGACACGGTGCTGGTTATCCACCTGATGGGCAGCCACGGCCCGGCGTACTATCGCCGTTACCCGGATAATTTCCGTAAATTCACCCCCACCTGCGACACCAACGAAATTCAGGATTGCGACCATCAGGCGCTGATGAACACCTATGACAATACCATCCTGTATACCGACAGCATGGTCAGCAAAACCATTGATGCGCTGAAAGCCCGTCAGGCGAACATGAACACCGCGCTGATTTACCTCTCGGATCACGGGGAATCGCTCGGTGAAAGCGGTATTTATCTGCACGGCACGCCGTACATGCTGGCGCCGGAGCAGCAGACGCACATTCCGTTTATGTTCTGGCTGTCCCCGGACTATGCGAAAAACTTTGGCATCAACGCGCAGTGTTTACGCGACCACGCAGCAAAAAATGCGGTTTCGCAGGACAATTTATTCTCGACGGTGCTGGGCATGATGGACGTTAAATCAAGCGTTTATCAGCAACAGTTGGACATTCTGAATGCGTGTCGCAGGTAACAGCGCTTGCATTAGACCGAACGGTCTATTAGAGTGAATCCATGAGCAGAAATACTGAACACGACACGCGCGAACATCTCCTGGCGACCGGCGAGCGGCTGTGCATGCACCGCGGCTTCACCGGTATGGGGTTGAGCGAGCTATTAAAAACCGCTGAGGTACCGAAAGGGTCGTTCTATCACTACTTTCGGTCCAAAGAGGCCTTTGGCGTGGCGATGCTGGAGCGGCACTATGCTGCTTACCACCAGCGCCTCGCGACCCACTTCGCCACGGGGGAAGGTAACTATCGGGATCGTGTTCTGAACTACTACCAGGAAACGCTGAACCAGTTCTGTCAGCAGGGCATTATCAGCGGATGCCTGACGGTTAAACTCTCTGCCGAAGTGTGCGATCTCTCAGAAGATATGCGCACGGCAATGGATAAAGGCGCCAGCGGCGTTATCGCCCTGCTGGCGCAGGCGCTGGCGAAGGGGCGCGAAGAAAATACGCTCGCCTTCCCCGGGGATCCCTTAACGCAGGCTCAGGTGCTCTACTCCCTCTGGTTAGGCGCCAACCTGCAGGCTAAAATTTCTCGCAGTGCCGTGCCGCTCGAAAGCGCGCTGGCACATGTGATAAGTACGATTACTGCGCCTGGCGCTTAGCAGGCGTTTTTATTTACGTTATTACTAGTCGACTGGTCTACTCAGGAGTCGTTATGTCAGCTGAAAAATTATTTACCCCCTTAAAAGTGGGTGCCGTCACCGCGCCAAACCGCGTGTTTATGGCTCCGCTTACCCGTCTGCGCAGCATTGAGCCGGGTGATATCCCAACCCCACTGATGGGTGAATACTATCGTCAGCGCGCCAGCTCTGGCCTGATCATCACTGAAGCCACGCAGATTTCTGCTCAGGCCAAGGGATATGCGGGTGCGCCGGGGCTGCACAGCCCGGAGCAGATCGCCGCATGGCAGAAAATCACCGCGGGCGTTCACGCTGAAGACGGTCGCATTGCGGTCCAACTGTGGCATACCGGTCGTATCTCCCACAGCAGCATTCAGCCTGGCGGTCAGGCGCCGGTTTCAGCGTCTGCCCTGAACGCGAACACCCGCACCTCCCTGCGCGATGAAAACGGCAACGCGATCCGCGTCGACACCTCTACGCCACGCGCGCTGGAGCTGGATGAGATCCCGGGTATCGTGAACGACTTCCGCCAGGCCGTTGCTAACGCCCGCGAAGCCGGTTTTGACCTGGTTGAGCTGCACTCCGCGCACGGTTACCTGCTGCACCAGTTCCTGTCACCGTCGTCTAACCATCGCACCGACCAGTACGGCGGCAGCGTCGAAAACCGCGCCCGCCTGGTGCTGGAAGTGGTTGATGCCGTTTGTCAGGAGTGGAACCCGGACCGCATCGGTATCCGCGTCTCCCCAATCGGTACGTTCCAGAACGTCGACAACGGTCCGAATGAAGAAGCGGACGCGCTGTATCTGATTGAAGAGCTGGCGAAGCGCGGCATTGCCTATCTGCACATGTCCGAGCCGGACTGGGCCGGCGGTAAGCCTTATACGGAAGCCTTCCGTCAGAAAGTGCGCGAGCGCTTCCACGGGGTGATCATCGGTGCGGGTGCTTATACCCCTGAGAAAGCCGAAGATCTGATTAATAAAGGGCTGATCGACGCCGTGGCGTTTGGCCGCGACTATATTGCCAACCCGGATCTGGTTGCTCGACTGCAGCAGAAAGCGGCCCTGAACCCGCAGCGTCCTGAGAGCTTCTACGGCGGCGGCGCGGAAGGCTACACCGACTACCCTTCTCTGTAATCTCGCCATTGTTCATTGATAGCGGCGACACTTCGCCGCTATACTAAAACATCGTTTCTGTTCAAAAAAATAGTCTATTCCATTGGTTAATGAGGAAATTATGCGCCTACTTCACACCATGCTGCGCGTTGGCGATCTGCAACGTTCTATCGATTTCTACACTAACGTCCTGGGCATGAAGCTGCTGCGCACCAGCGAAAACCCGGAATATAAATACTCGCTGGCGTTCGTGGGTTACGGCCCGGAAACGGATGAAGCGGTCATTGAACTGACCTACAACTGGGGCGTGGACAGCTATGAACTGGGCACCGCCTACGGCCATATCGCGCTGGAAGTGGACAACGCGGCCGAGGCGTGTGAACGCATTCGCAGCAATGGCGGTAACGTCACGCGCGAAGCCGGCCCGGTAAAAGGCGGCACCACCGTTATTGCCTTTGTAGAAGATCCGGACGGTTACAAGATCGAGCTGATTGAAGCCAAAGACGCGGGTCGCGGTCTGGGCAACTGATCCCTCAGGGCGCAACATGCGCCCGTAGTTTTACTGCATCACCCTGCAAAATTTGCCATAATGCGCACTGCTTTTTCCCCTTGTAAGAGACCCTGATGTCCGATAACGCTCAATTTAGCGGTCTGTGCGACCGTTTTCGTGGTTTTTATCCCGTTGTCATTGATGTAGAAACAGCCGGATTTAACGCTAAAACCGATGCGCTGCTCGAAATTGCCGCCATCACGCTGAAGATGGATGAACAGGGCTGGCTTACACCGGACACCACGCTGCATTTCCACATTGAACCTTTCGAAGGGGCAAACTTACAGCCGGAGGCGCTGGCGTTTAACGGTATCGATCCGCATAACCCGCTGCGTGGTGCAGTCAGTGAATATGATGCGCTGCACGCCATATTTAAAATGGTGCGTAAAGGCATGAAAGAGAGCAACTGCAGCCGCGCCATCATGGTAGCCCATAACGCCACCTTCGATCACAGCTTTACCATGGCCGCAGCCGAACGCGCATCGCTCAAACGCAACCCTTTCCACCCGTTCGTGACCTTCGACACCGCCGCGCTAAGCGGTCTGGCGCTGGGACAAACGGTTTTATCCAAAGCCTGCATTACGGCGGGTATACCGTTTGACGGTACCCAGGCGCACTCCGCCTTATACGATACGGAGCGCACCGCAGAGCTGTTCTGTGAGATCGTCAACCGCTGGAAGCGTCTGGGCGGCTGGCCGCTGCCGATGGGCGACAGTGAAGAATAAAAAAAAGCGACCTCTTCAGGTCGCTTTTTTATTAACGCAGAAAATTATTCAGCGTCCGGCTCTTCCGTTTTGTACTTCGCCGCCGTCTCTTTGATCAGCTGCTGCAGTTCGCCGCGCTGATACATCTCAATCAGGATATCGCAGCCGCCCACCAGCTCGCCGTCCACCCACAGCTGCGGGAAGGTCGGCCAGTTAGCGTATTTTGGCAGCTCAGCGCGGATATCCGGGTTCTGCAGGATATCAACGTAAGCAAAACGCTCACCACAGGCTGACAGCGCCTGAACCGCTTGCGCGGAGAAGCCGCAGCTTGGCAGCTTCGGAGAACCTTTCATATACAGCAGAATCGGGTTTTCAGCGATCTGGCGCTGGATTTTTTCAATAGTGGTGCTCATGTCTTGCTTCCTTTAACTTCTGTTACGGCATTAGTCTGACATTGTAGCGGGTCAGGCTGGCATCGGAAAATAACATTTTCGTCACGTTTATATATTTTACCCCGACTCCACAAAAGTTGCATTGCAAATGGTGTTTACCCCTTCGCCCGTCAGGGTTTTGCTTAGGGAGTGAACAATTGTGCGTCAGAACGATGAATTTTTTTGCACTTGCTAACGAAACACGTTTTTAGATTGAAAAATGCTATTAACTTCTCGGGTTTTTATGGATTAGAATCGACGGGCTTTGTAAATCACACGCGGGTATTATTGATGACCTGCATATATCAGGGGACTGCCCAGTGGCGCGGATAACTAAAATCTCGATCACGCTCTGTGCTTTACTGTTTACATCACTCACGTTAACGCCAGCGGCAAACGCCTCTCAGCAGGCGCGGCAATCTGCTGTACAAAAAAGCCATCTGGTGAAAGCCACAGAACGTAAGAAAAAAACCAGCAACAAGAACGACAAGAAAAAAACCACCGCTCAGACTAAACAAACCGCTTCCAGCAAGACGAAAACAAAATCTTCCCGCACTACCCGCACCGCCAAAAATAAAGCTTCGCAGACCGCCGCTAACCTCGTTACAGAAAAATGCATTACCCGTAAAGGCCATAAAGCAAAATGCACGAAGGTAACAAAGCTGGCGGATGTGCATAAAGTGCGTGTGCAAAAAGCGCAAAAAACCGCGATGAATAAACTGATGGGGCAGATTGGCAAACCTTATCGTTGGGGCGGCAGTTCGCCGCGTACCGGTTTCGACTGCAGCGGCCTCGTCTATTACGCCTATAAAGATCTGGTTAAATTCCGTATTCCACGTACCGCCAATGAGATGTATCACCTGCGCGATGCGTCACCGGTTAACCGGGGTGAGCTGGAAAACGGCGACCTGGTCTTCTTCCGCACGCAGGGTCGCGGTACGGCTGACCACGTGGGCGTCTACGTCGGCAACGGGAAATTCATCCAGTCTCCGCGCAGCGGTCAGGACATTCAGATCACCTCGCTCAGCGAAGATTACTGGGTACGTCATTACGTCGGCGCGCGTCGCGTCATGACGCCAAAAACCATTCGTTAATCCCTGCCCTGCCGCATCTGCGGCAGGGTAAGTTCCTCTTTTGCATACCCTTTCAATTTGCTATCCTGTCCTTGTTGTCTGTAGGGTTATTGGCAACACAAAATACAATAAGGAGAGAAGCAATGTCGTTCGAATTACCTGCACTACCGTATGCAAAAGACGCCCTGGCACCGCACATTTCTGCGGAAACCCTGGAATACCACTACGGCAAGCATCATCAGACGTACGTCACTAACCTGAACAACCTCATCAAGGGCACCGATTTTGAAGGCAAAACGCTGGAAGAGATCGTTCGCAGTTCAGAGGGTGGCGTTTTTAACAACGCGGCTCAAGTGTGGAACCACACTTTCTACTGGCACTGCCTGGCACCGAATGCCGGTGGCGAACCTGCCGGTGAACTGGCAGCCGTCATCAACGCCGCCTTTGGCAGCTTTGCAGAGTTTAAAGCGAAGTTTACCGATGCCGCCATCAAGAACTTCGGTTCTGGCTGGACGTGGCTGGTAAAAGAGGCGGATGGCAAACTGGCTATCGTGTCCACGTCTAACGCGGGTACCCCGCTGACCACCAGCGCTACGCCGCTAATGACCGTGGACGTGTGGGAACATGCTTACTACATTGATTACCGTAATGCGCGCCCGAACTACCTGGAGCACTTCTGGGCTCTGGTTAACTGGGACTTTGTCGCGAAGAACTTCGCCGCGTAAGAGACACGCAGAAGGGGTAACCCTTCTGCGTTTTTGCTTATTCAGCCGTGCAAACCGCTTCAGGCTGTTTACGGCCGGACATCATCACCAGCAGCAGGCCGAGCGCGGCAATAATCGCCCCCATCACCGGCACAAAACTGTACCCCAGACCGCCTGAAATTACGGCGCCTCCGGCGGCGGCGCCCAGCGCATTGCCGAGATTGAATGCCCCGATATTCACGGAAGACGAGAGACCCGGCGCCTCATGGGCGACACGCATCACGCGCATCTGCAGCGGCGGCACCACGGCAAAGGTGGCAGCGCCCCAGACAACCATCGCAATCGCCGCGCCGAATTCATTCTGCGCCAGCCACGGGATCGCGACCATAATGACAATCAGCAGGGTTAAAAAGCCCTTCAGCGTGCCGCTCACGGAACGGTCAGCAAATTTCCCGCCGAGATAGTTGCCAATCGAGAAGCCGACGCCAATCAGCACCAGCATCGCGGTAACAAAGAGTGGCGTTGCGTGGGTAATGTCGTGTAAGACCGGCGAAATATAGGTGTAGAGGGTAAACATCGCTCCTGCCCCCAGCACGGTGGTCAGCAGCGCGGAGAGTACCTGCGGGCGCATCAGCACCGACAGCTCTCTGCGTACATCAGGGCGTTCACCCGCACTGCCTTTTGGCAGGGAGAAGAATAACGCCACCATCGAGACCACGCCCAGTCCGGCCGTCGCCAGGAAGGACATCCGCCAGCCAATGACCTCGCCCAGCCAGGTTGCCGCAGGAACACCGCCGATGTTAGCGATGGTCAGCCCCATAAACATGGTCGCCACGGCGCTGGCCTGCTTGTGTTTTGGCACCACGCTTGCGGCCACGACCGAGCCCAGACCAAAGAAAGCACCGTGGTTGAGGCTGGTCAGAATGCGCGACAGCATCAGAGTGGTGTAATCCGGCGAAATGGCCGAAAGCACGTTGCCCAGGGTGAAAATCGCCATCAGGAAAATCAGCGCATTGCGGCGCGCACGGTGCGAAAGCAGAAGCGTCATCAGCGGCGCTCCCACCATCACGCCGATGGCGTAGGCGCTGATTAACATCCCGGCGGCCGGGATCGAGACGTCCACGCCCCGGGCGATAACGGGCAGTAACCCCATCGGGGAGAATTCAGTGGTGCCAATCCCAAAAGCGCCAATCGCCAGGGCCAGCAGGGGAAAATTGATTTTCATGCGTCAACTCCGGATGCCGTGTCATGTGGTGACACAGAACAAAGAAGCGGAAAGCATGACATCAATCACAAAAAATGAGAAGTTAACAAAATGGCAAAAGATTTTTGCCAGAGAAGTAACAATCGGAGCGTTCGGGAGGGAGAAGGCTCTCCCCCCGCGTAAATCAATGCAGCGCAGCCGTCAGGCCAGCCGCCACAATCAGCGCCAGCACAATAACGGTGGTGAACAGCGAAAACTTCAGATCGGAACTCATCAATTTTTCTCCTTTTAATCCCCCCACGAAAAGTGAGCTTGCTCATTTTTGCACAGTTTACGTCAAAAATCTTCCTGGATTTAAGCTGATAAACACTTTACCTCTTCCCCTTTTCATCAAGATAGGCCAAAATTCCACGCTAAATTTATTAGCGTACCGGCCATTGACCCCCTCCTGACGTCCCGTGTCGTTTTCCCGGCGTGCCGCAATTCAAAATTGCGTGATAAGGGTGAGAGAAGGCAAACGTTTACCTTCAAGTTTTTCAGGAGTTTAGGATATGGTCTGGAGTGACATTTAATGGCAACAATTAAAGACGTAGCAAAACGCGCAAACGTTTCCACTACAACCGTATCACATGTAATTAACAAAACCCGTTTTGTGGCGGAAGAGACGCGCAACGCCGTCTGGGCAGCGATCAAAGAGCTGCACTACTCGCCAAGCGCGGTTGCGCGCAGCCTCAAGGTTAATCACACCAAGTCTATTGGTCTGCTGGCGACCAGCAGCGAAGCGGCCTATTTTGCCGAGATCATTGAAGCGGTAGAAAAAAACTGCTTCCAGAAAGGCTATACCCTGATTCTCGGCAACGCCTGGAACAGCATTGAAAAACAGCGCGCCTACCTGTCGATGATGGCGCAAAAGCGCGTGGACGGCCTGCTGGTGATGTGTTCAGAGTACCCGGAATCCGTGCTGTCGATGCTGGAAGAGTATCGCCATATCCCTATGGTGGTGATGGACTGGGGCGAAGCGCGCGCCGACTTCACCGATTCCGTTATCGATAACGCCTTCGAAGGCGGTTACATGGCGGGCCGTTATCTGATCGAACGCGGCCACCGCGAGATTGGCGTGATCCCGGGCCCGCTGGAACGCAACACCGGTGCGGGCCGCCTGGCCGGTTTTATGAAAGCGATGGAAGAAGCGCTAATCACCGTGCCGGAAAACTGGATCGTGCAGGGCGACTTTGAGCCGGAATCAGGCTACCGCGCGATGCAGCAGATCGTCTCCCAGCCGCACCGTCCAACCGCCGTCTTCTGCGGGGGCGATATCATGGCGATGGGCGCCCTCTGTGCAGCCGACGAGCTGGGTCTGCGCGTACCGCAGGACATCTCCGTGATCGGGTATGACAACGTGCGCAACGCGCGCTTCTTCACGCCAGCGTTGACCACCATTCACCAGCCGAAAGATTCGCTGGGTGAAACCGCCTTCAATATGCTGCTGGACAGGATCGTCAACAAGCGTGAAGAGTCGCAGTCCATTGAAGTTCACCCTCGCCTCATCGAACGCCGTTCCGTTGCGGATGGCCCGTTCCGCGACTACCGTCGTTAATCTCATTGCGGAGCCAGTCAGTCTGGCTCCCGCAGCCACTCCCGGTTAAGCGTTTCGCTGTCCCCCAGATAGTCCAGCAGCCAGGCCATCGCCGGCGAGACATCATTTTGTTGCCAGGTGAGGCAGCAGGCCGCATCCGGGAACGGATTCTCCAGCGTTAGCTCAACCCACTCACCGGTATCGATTCGCGGACGTGCAAAATGGGCGGGCACCATGCCTACGCAGAGCCCGGCGCTGAGGCACGTCGCCGACGATCCCCAGTCAGGGGCGACAACCCGCCGCTGGTTGTCCAGCAGCCAGGTAATTCGCTTCGGCAGCGAGCGGGAGGTATCTTCCAGCACCAGCGACGGCCAGCTGCGCAGCATATCGTCGCTCAGCGGCCCTTCCGTCGCCGCCAGCGGATGATCGCTTGCCACCACGCATTTCCAGCTCAGCATCCCCATATCGCGAAAGGCGTAACGTCCCCCGACCGGGATTGCCTGGGTCGCGCCAATCGCCATCTCTACCCTGCCGTCCGCCAGCGCATCCCAGACGCCGTTGAACACCTCCTGCGAGACCCGCAGTTCTACGTCAGAGAAATGTCGATAAAAATCGACAATCATCTGCCGGGTGCGCTCGGGCTTAACGATGTTATCCACCGCAATGGAAAGGTGCCCCCGCCAGCCGTTCGCGATCTGCTGGCACTGCTCGCGGGTGATCTGCATTTTTTTGATAACAGAACGCCCTTCCTTTAAAAACCACGCCCCTGCGGGCGTTAATTCCACATCACGATGCCGCCGTTCAAACAGCGGTACCGCCAGCCACTCCTCAAGCTGTCGCACCGTATAGCTGATGGCTGAAGGGACGCGGTGCAACTCCTGCGCCGCTCCGCTAAAGCTGCCGTTACGCGCGACAGCATCGACCACTTCAAGAGAATAATCTGACCACATTTTCTGCCTGCAAAAAATTTGAATGCACCCGCCAAATATTAGCGTTTCACAAGCGGCTTTGCACTCCCTACACTCAGCGCCAACGTATACCTGCCTCCTCAGGAGAATAAAACAGTGCAACCCAGGAAAGGTTTTTTAGTCTGGCTCGGCGGCTTAAGCGTGCTGGGCTTTTTGGCCACCGATATGTACCTGCCGGCGTTTGCCGCCATGCAGGAAGATTTGCAAACCCCTGCTGCCGCCATCAGCGCCAGCCTGAGCCTGTTCCTGGCCGGTTTTGCCTTCGCGCAGCTGCTCTGGGGACCGCTTTCGGATCGCTTTGGGCGTAAACCGGTGCTGCTGCTGGGGCTGGCCATTTTTGCCGTGGGCTGCCTGGGGATGCTATGGGTGCGCGATGCCACCTGGCTGCTTGTGCTGCGGTTTGTTCAGGCGGTCGGCGTCTGTGCCGCGGCCGTGACCTGGCAGGCGCTGGTCACCGACTACTACCCCGCGAACCGCACTAACCGTATTTTCGCCACCATCATGCCGCTGGTGGGGCTCTCACCGGCCCTCGCCCCGCTGCTGGGAAGCTGGATCCTCGCGCACTTTGACTGGCAGGCCATCTTTGCCACGCTGTTTGCCATCACGCTGGTGCTGATGCTGCCGGCGTTCGCCCTCAAGCCCGCGCATAAAAAAGAGGCGCACGCAGACGCGAAGCCGATTACCTTCACCTCCCTGCTGAGCGCGAAAGCGTATCGCGGCAACGTTCTGATCTATGCCGCCTGCTCGGCGAGCTTCTTCGCGTGGCTGACCGGTTCGCCTTTTATTCTGCACGATATGGGCTATAGCCCGGCGGCCATTGGCCTGAGCTACGTTCCGCAGACCATCGCGTTCCTGGTGGGCGGGTACGGCTGTCGCGCGGCGCTGCAAAAATGGGAAGGCCAGCAGATGTTGCCGTGGTTGCTGGTGCTCTATGCGCTGAGCGTCATCGGCACCTGGGCCGTAGGGTTTATTCCGGGCGCGGGTCTGGCCGAAATATTGATTCCATTCTGCGTGATGGCCATAGCGAACGGGGCGATCTACCCTATCGTTGTGGCGCAGGCGCTGCGTCCGTTCCCGCAGGCGACAGGCCGCGCGGCTGCGCTGCAGAACACCCTGCAGCTGGGGCTGTGCTTCCTGGCAAGCCTGGTGGTCTCCGCGCTGATCGCCACGCCGCTGCTGACGACAACCAGCGTGATGCTGGCTACCGTTGCGCTGGCCGTCATAGGCTATCGCATGCAGGCTTCCGCTCAGGATGAGAGCACGCAGGTAGAAACCTCGCATGCCTAATCGCGCCAGAAACTATGTTAATTTTCAGTGATTAGGTTGCTAAGAATTTTCTATTGAATCACCAAATTTTGAGGCCTATACTAAATTTGGTTCGATTAAATACGATAAATATTATGTGTTAACGGGAGCCGGAGTGCTCCCGTTTTACCATGGAAGGCATTTCGGCAAGGGTTATCTCCCTTCCTCTGTTCTACGTCGGATACTAGCCTCGCGGTATTTACCGTGAGATTTCTCACAAACCAAAAAAGCGTCTACGCTGTTTTAAGGTTCTGATCACAGTAGGGTGATGGAGAAGCTATGAGTTCATCGTGTATAGAAGAAGTCAGCGTTCCGGACGATAACTGGTCCCGGATCGTCAGTGAACTGTTAGGTCGGGCAGGCATCACTATCAACGGATCATCCCCATCGGATCCTCAGGTTAAACATCCCGATTTTTTTAAACGCGTGTTGCGCGAGGGGTCGCTAGGCCTGGGGGAAAGCTATATGGACGGCTGGTGGGAATGCGAACGGCTGGATACTTTTTTCGCCAGCGTGCTGCGTGCTGGTCTGGAAAAACAGCTCCCCCGTAATCTTAAAGACACCCTGCGTGTCGCCTCTGCCCGTCTCTTTAACCTGCAAAGTAAAAAGCGTGCCTGGATCGTCGGCAAAGAGCATTACGATCTCGGCAACGATCTGTTCAGCCGCATGCTGGACCCCTTCATGCAATACTCCTGCGCCTACTGGAAAGAGGCGTCGACGCTTGAAGAGGCTCAGCAGGCCAAGCTGCGCCTGATTAGCGAGAAATTGCAGTTGCAGCCCGGTATGCGCGTGCTGGATATTGGCTGCGGCTGGGGCGGGCTGGCGTATTTTATGGCGAAGCACTACGGCGTCAGCGTGGTCGGCGTCACCATTTCCGCTGAACAGCAAAAAATGGCGCAGGAGCGGTGCCTGGGGCTTGATGTGGATATCCGCCTGCAGGATTACCGGGATCTGAACGAACAGTTTGACCGGGTCGTTTCCGTGGGCATGTTCGAGCACGTCGGGCCGAAAAATTACGACACCTATTTCGAGGTGGTGGACCGTAATCTGAAACCGGACGGTATTTTCCTGCTGCACACCATCGGCTCTAAGCGGACCGACAATAACGTTGACCCGTGGATCAACAAATACATCTTTCCGAATGGCTGTTTACCGTCCGTACGCCAGATTGCCAACGCCAGCGAATCCCATTTCGTGATGGAAGACTGGCATAACTTCGGCGCGGATTACGACACCACGTTAATGGCGTGGCATGCACGTTTTCAGGAAGCCTGGCCTGAAATTGCGGACAACTATTCTGAACGATTCAAGCGGATGTTTAGCTATTATCTGAATGCCTGCGCGGGGGCGTTTCGCGCGCGAGATATTCAGCTCTGGCAGGTAGTTTTCAGCCGTGGGATTGAACACGGCTTGCGGGTCGCACGCTAGAAAAATAACCCCGGCCAGCCGGGGTTATTTTTTATTCTTCTTCTACAGCTTTAATTATTGCGGCTTCTTTTGCGGCCAGCACGCGCTCAACGGTATCTACAACCGCCTGGGTTTGCGGATCGATTTCGATATTCACGCGATGCCCCAGTTTTTTCGAACCCAGCGTGGTGCGCTGCAGTGTCTCGGGAATTAAATGCACGCAAAAACGCGTCGGAGTAACTTCTCCCACCGTCAGACTAATCCCATCAATGCCAATAAACCCTTTATAGAGGATGTATTTCATTAATGACGGGTCCTGCACTTTAAACCAGATTTGACGGTTATTTTCTGAAGTGACGATTTTCGCCACTTCGGCGGTGGTCATGATGTGCCCGGACATCAGATGGCCGCCAATCTCGTCGCTGAACTTCGCCGCGCGCTCAACGTTGACGGTGTCCCCCACCACCAGCTCGCCCAGGTTAGTAATACGCAGCGTCTCTTTCATTAAATCAAAGCTAATCTGGTTGCCATTAATTTCGGTGACGGTCAGGCAGCAGCCGTTATGGGCAACCGAGGCGCCGGTTTCGATGCCGTCGAGCATATATTCCGGCAGCTCTACAACATGAGTACGAAAATTAGGTTTTTCATCAATGGACACCACTTTGGCGGTGCCCTGCACAATACCAGTAAACATGCTTACAACTCCTGTTTTTTCCGGACGGTGGTGACACCGTTTAATCCCACCACAATAACAGTTGGAAAAACAGGTTGCCAGCGGAGCGCATTTTCTGGCGATTTTTTCACTAGATAAATAGCTAAAGCCCGCTACAATAGCTGGCACCCCCCTGCATTTTCTTCTTGCTGCCCGTTTCGGCGGCTTTTTTAGTCTCTCATATAACTACAAAATAAAGGTGTTCACGTGCAGAAGTACATGAATGAAGCGCGCCAGCTATTGGCACTGGCTATACCAGTGATCGTCGCGCAGGTGGCCCAGACCGCAATGGGATTTGTGGATACGGTAATGGCGGGTGGCTACAGCGCCACCGATATGGCGGCCGTTGCCATCGGCACGTCAATCTGGCTGCCGGCCATCCTGTTCGGCCACGGTCTGCTGCTCGCCCTCACCCCGGTTATCGCTCAGCTTAATGGCTCGGGTCGTCGCGAGCGTATTGCCCATCAGGTCCGCCAGGGTTTCTGGCTGGCAGGGTTTGTCTCTGTGCTGATTATGGTCGTGCTCTGGAACGCGGGTCATATCATCCGCGCCATGCATAACATTGACCCGGCGCTGGCAGACAAAGCCGTGGGCTATCTGCGCGCCCTGCTCTGGGGTGCGCCCGGCTACCTCTTTTTCCAGGTCGCCCGTAACCAGTGTGAAGGGCTGGCGAAAACCAAGCCCGGCATGGTGATGGGCTTTATCGGCCTGCTGGTGAATATTCCGGTGAACTATATCTTTATTTACGGCCATTTCGGCATGCCGGAGCTGGGCGGCGTCGGCTGTGGCGTGGCGACGGCTGCGGTTTACTGGGTAATGTTCTTCAGTATGATCGCTTATGTGAAGCGCGCCCGCTCCATGCGCGATATTCGTAACGAGAACAGATTCAGCACGCCGGACTGGAACATCATGACGCGCCTGGTGCAGCTGGGGCTGCCGATTGCCCTTGCGCTGTTCTTTGAGGTGACCCTGTTTGCCGTGGTCGCCCTGCTGGTCTCCCCGCTGGGCATTGTGGACGTCGCCGGGCACCAGATTGCGCTCAACTTCAGCTCTCTGATGTTTGTTCTGCCCATGTCGCTGGCCGCGGCAGTGACGATCCGCGTGGGCTTCCGCCTGGGGCAAGGCTCGACGCTTGATGCGCAAACCGCCGCGCGCACCGGATTAGGCGTTGGCGTCTGCATGGCCATTTGCACGGCGCTTTTTACCGTAGCGCTGCGCGAGCAAATTGCCCTGCTCTATAACGATAATCCGGAGGTCGTCACGCTGGCATCGCACCTGATGCTGCTGGCCGCGATTTACCAGATTTCTGACTCCATTCAGGTGATTGGCAGCGGCGTATTGCGCGGATATAAAGACACGCGTTCGATCTTCTTTATTACCTTTATCGCCTACTGGGTGCTGGGTCTGCCTACTGGCTACGTGTTGGCGCTGACCGATCTGGTCGTTGATCGCATGGGGCCAGCCGGATTCTGGATGGGCTTTATCATCGGACTGACGTCGGCGGCGATCATGATGATGATGCGCATGCGCTTCCTGCAGCGCCAGCCGTCAACGGTAATTTTGCAGCGCGCTGCGCGTTAACTACGCAGTAGCCGCCAGCTGGCGGCTACTTTCTCTTCACTTTGCGCGGTAATACAGCAATCGCGTGAAATCAGAGAGAAAATTGCATTTTCCCTCTTGCCACCTCGGTGCTGTGCCGCTAATATTCGTCCCCGTTGTCACCGACAACACGTTGCGTTCATAGCTCAGTTGGTTAGAGCACCACCTTGACATGGTGGGGGTCGTTGGTTCGAGTCCAATTGAACGCACCATTCTGCGTCCGTAGCTCAGTTGGTTAGAGCACCACCTTGACATGGTGGGGGTCGGTGGTTCGAGTCCACTCGGACGCACCATTTCAGTCCTGAAATGGTGCAAATCCTCTCCTTTTACCCTGAATTTTCTTAATCGCTTATTTTCATCATTATTCTCCTGCTACGCTTTTCTTATGGAATAAATACAGGAAGCGCATCAATGAAGAATATCGCGATTATCGGCTCCGGCCCCACAGGGATTTACACCTTTTATCATCTGCTTAATAACAGCACCCCGCTCTCCGTATCCGTCTTCGAACAGGCCGATGAAGCCGGCGTGGGCATGCCCTATAACGACGACGATAATTCCCGGCTGATGCTGGCGAACATTGCGAGCATAGAAATTCCGCCCATTTTTATGACCTACCTCGACTGGCTCAAGGAACAGAGCGACGCCCATCTGGCGCGCTTTAAGGTTGATAAAGCCAGCCTGCATGACCGGCAGTTCCTACCCAGACTCCTGTTGGGAGAGTATTTTCGCGACAGCTTGCGTTCAATCGTGAAAGAGGCAAAAAAGCTGGGGTTCCAGGTTACGGTCCATGAATCCGCGAAGGTAACGGACATCATCCCCTCGACAACCGGCGTAACGCTTTCCGTCAACGACACCATTTTGCCCGATCGGTTCGACCTGGCGGTTATCGCCACCGGCCACGTCTGGCCAGATGAGGAGGAAGCCACGCGCACGTTCTTCCCCAGCCCGTGGTCGGGGTTGATGGACGCCAGCATTCCCCCTTGCCGCGTGGGCATTATGGGAACGTCGTTGAGCGGTCTGGACGCGGCTATGGCGGTGGTAATGCAGCACGGTGAGTTTCGTGACGGTAAATTCCTCCTCGACAAGGGCAGCGAAGGGTTAAACATTACGCTGATGTCCCGCACGGGCATTCTGCCGGAAGCCGATTTTTACTGTCCAATCCCTTACGAACCGCTGTCGGTATTGACCGAATTCATGGTTGAACACGAGATAGCCAAAGGATCGGACGGCCTGCTTGACCGCATATTTTCCCTGATGGTGAAAGAGCTCGAGCTCGCTGACCCGGCGTGGTGCGAGAAAATTTCTCTGCGTAACCAGGATGCCGACAGCCTTCGTGAGGCATGGTTTGAGGACCGTAAACGGCACGGGCCCTTTACCTGGGCGGAAGAGAACCTCAGCGAGGTTGAACGCAACAAACGCGAACGGCGCACCGTGGCCTGGCGCTATACCGTCCTTCGACTGCATGAGGTGGTTCAGGAGATTGTGCCCCACCTCAACGAAGAGGACAGAGAGCGCTTTAAGCAGGGCCTCGCCCGCGTGTTTATCGACAACTATGCCGCCATTCCGCCGCAGTCTATCCGCAGGCTGCTTGCGCTTCGCGAGGCCGGCATCATTAGCGTGGCGGCGCTAGGCGATGATTACACGCTCGATGCCGGCAGCGATCGGACGGTAATTACCACCAAAGAGAGCGTTTATCGTTTCGACGTGTTTATTGACGCGCGCGGACAAAAGCCGCTCAAAACAAAGGACTTGCCTTTCCCGACGCTGCGTAAACAGCTGGCAGATACAGGCGACGAGATACCCGACGTTGGCGAGGATTACACGCTTAAAGCGCCTGAAACGGTTCGCGGGCGCATTGCTTTCGGTGCGATACCGTGGCTGATGCACGATAGTCCCTTCGTTCAGGGGCTGGCGGAGTGTGCGGAGATTGCAGAGGCGATGGCGAAGGCGGCTGAAAAACCTGCCTCGGGGAGACGGCGTCGGTTACCGTACGTGGAGAACTGACAGGGCTTCCATGCCCTGCTATCGGTGATTACTCGAAGAAGACCTCCGGGTTTTCCGACAGCGATACGAACGTTTTGGTGTTCTTATCCAGGGCAAGGATTTTGCCGCTTTCAATGTCATACACCCAACCGTGCAGACGAAGCGAATTATTACGCAGGCCCACCGCGACGGACGGATGGGTCTTGATGTTGCTCAGTTGCGCAAACACGTTCTCCTGCACCATCGCATTCACTTTATCGATCGGCTTGTCCCAGCTTTTCTTCTCTACCACGGCTTTCGCCGCGTCGGAATAGCGCAGCCAGTGCGATACGGCTGGCATTGGCTCCAGGTTGGCGTTATCGGCAATCGCCTTCATCGCGCCGCAGTTGGAGTGGCCGCAGATCACGATATCCGTCACGCCCAGCGCCACCACCGCGTACTCGATAGTTGCAGATACGCCGCCCGGCTCCGGCCCGAAAGGCGGGACAATGTTGCCAGCATTACGAATGACAAAAAGCTGTCCCGGCTCTTGCTGGGTGACCAGTTCAGGAACCAGACGGCTGTCGGAGCAGGAGATGAACAGCGCTTTGGGATTCTGGCTGGACGCTAAACTGCGAAAGAGCTCTTTACGTTGCGGGAAAATCTCTTTTTGAAAGCTGAGAAAACCTTCAATGATATGTTGCATAGCAATTTCTCTTTTATCTGTTTTCGTTTAGGTATGATCGCGATCACACTCGTAAAGTTTACCCACCGTACTTTACCTGAGACAAGCAATATATTTCTGGCCCGACCGCTGCACGATGTCGTCGGCGTTCGCCGGAATGTTTTGCCCTTCGAACGCGCCGTAAAGACGAGCGAACGATTTTCCCGCCAGGCGCCGGGTAACGTCCTCAACCGTACGGGCAGGCAGCGGGAGCATATTCGGGTAGCTCCACATAAACGACACCGCATCTTTCCCCGGGGTGACCTGCAAAATATCCCCCGCCAGCAAAACGCCCTCGCCCTCCTGCCAGTGCAGTACCGTTCCGCCCGCAAAATGGCCGCCGAGACGTAGCAACGTGACGGACGGCCAAATCTCCAGCGCCTCCCCCTCCCAGAAATGAATCGCCGGGCTGTTGCGCATCACCCATTCGCGGTCGCTGGCGTGCAGGTAGACCGGCGCATCGAAAGCCGCGGCCCACTCCTGCATCGTGGTGTAATAATGCGGATGCGAAATCGCAATGGCGTGAAGGCCACCGAGCGCGGTGATGAGCGTTTGGGTTGCCGGGTCAAGGTTGGCAATGCAGTCCCAAAGAATATTGCCGTGCGGGGTGCGCAGAAGCAGCGCCCTCTGGTTAATCGCAAAAGCGGGAACCGTTTTGATACTGAACAGCGCGGGCTCCAGCAGCTGCCATTTATTCACGTGCGTGGCCGTCACCGTCGCGTAATCAATCCACGCCTGACCGCTGACCGGGACATACTGGCGTTCATCCTCGCAAATCGGACATCTCTCCGGCTTTCCATCATAGGAGGTACCGCAGGTTTTACAGAGTGTAATCATGAGCGCTCCTCGGTGATAAAGCACTGAGTATGGCAGGGATTATCCTTATGTGCTGCGAGGTACATTGCCGACGTTTTTTACCCTATACTGTGCCAGTATCAAAAACCGAACAGAGCAGGTGCAACATGGAAATTGATCTCGATAACTTAGTTTTTAACGGTCTGGATGAAGCGGAAGAGCGTAACGCGGAACGTCTGGACGACGCGGATAAAAAAGCGCAGGCGATTGTTGCCGACGACGACTGCGGTGATGCCTGCAAGATTTGATAAAAAAAGCACCGGTAAACCGGTGCTTTTTTTATATTACTTTTTCAGCCCGTCAATGGCCGCCTGAGCGCAGGCTTCATCAAGATGACCGCCCGGCGCGCCGCCGATGCCGATCGCCCCAATCACCTCATCGCCTTCTTTTACCGGCAGACCACCTGCCAGCAGCAGGTAGCCAGGAATATCACGCATGTTCTGTGCGCCCGCATTGCTCTGCGCCGCTTCCATCACTTTGCCTGACGCATTCTTTGCGCTGAGCGCCGTAAACGCTTTCATTTCGCTGGCTTTAACCGTGTGAGGACCGGCGTTATCCATACGCTGCACCGCTTTTACCACGCCCGCACGGTCAACCACCGTGACCGCGACCTGGTAATTTTTCGCTGCACAGGACTGAATGGCGGATGTTGCCAGTGCGTTAGCCTGCGTCAGAGAGAGATTTTTTTGGGTCAACGTCTCGGCCTGTGCGGCCAGACTTACGCTACCTGCGACCAGTGCCGCAACCATCATGACTTTTTTCATCGCACTTCCTCGCGTGTTGTTAGACATCCCGGAGGTTACTTAACGGCGCGATGAAACGTAATTCGGTTGATTACGCACTCCACCTGGTAGTTATACGGATTGCAATTTGTCGTACGCCCGGCTCGCCTGTACCAGACTGGTGACGCCGAGCTTGGCAAACGCCGCCGCACGGTGCGCTTCCACGGTTCTCGGGGAAAGATTCAGGCGTGCTGCCACCTCTTTATTACTGCACCCTTCCATCAGTACGGTCAGTACCTCGTGCTCCCGCGCGGTTAGCTGTTCAAAGCGTGCTTTGATCTGCGAAATATCCTGCCAGGCGGCAGACCGTCGCTGACTCTCCTCAAAGGCCAGCCCAACCGTTTCGATGAGTTTATCGGCGTCTAACGGCTTGGTGAAAAACTCAAATACGCCGTTGCGAAACGCGCGACGGCAGGCGTCGATCGTTCCGTGTCCGGTCATGACAACGACCGGCAGCAGCGGCCACGGCCATTCGCCCTCTTCCAGCCACGCCAGCCCGCCTTTACCCGGCATGCGCATATCCAGCAGCAGACAGCCGACAAGCGCCGATTCACCGCTCTGCGCCTGAGTAAAAGCCTCGACGCTCGCAAACGTCTTAACCTGCCAGCCCATCCCCGACAGTAAAAACGACAGGGATTCTCTGATGGACTCGTCGTCATCAATGAGCCAGACCACCTTATCCATGTTTTAACTCCTTTCCTGATGCCAGCTGCAAGCGGATCTGCGCCCCACCCTGCGGGGCATTGCCCAGGGCGATCGAGCCGTTCATGCGCGTCATCAGCGTTTCCGTTAACGTCATTCCCAGCCCAATTCCGCCGGGGCGTCCGCTGAAGAATGGCATAAATGCGTTCTGCAGGGCATCCGGGCTAAACCCGGGCCCGCCGTCGGTCAGGGTAACCAGAATGCCCTTCTCATTTTTCTGACTGTCGATTCGCACCCAGCCGTCCGCGCTCTCCTGCTGCGCCTGAATCGCATTACTGAGCAGATTATGCAGGATCTGCTCCAGCCAGAGTCGGTCCGCCATCACGGTCGTAGCATCCACAGCAAACGCATGGATAACCGCGATACGCCGGGATTTACGCTCGTGCTCCAGTAAATTCTCCACCTGCTGCCAGCACTGCACCAGATCGGTTTCGCGCAGGGTCACCTTTTCCTGTACCACATGCTCGCGAAATCGGGTCAGCAAGGCGCTTATACGCTGCGTTTGCAGCAGCGCGGCCGCGAGCGCCTGCGACACGGCCTGCGGATTATCCTGCTGCTGTCGCTGCGCCCCCTGGATCCAGGTTTGCACGGCGGTCAGCGGCTGGTTGATTTCATGGACAATGCCCGCGGTGATCTCTCCCAGCGTGTTAAGCCTGGCGTGCTGATAATAGAGCGCACGCTGTTCGGCCTGCTGGCGCTGTTTGCGCTGCCAGAGCACGGTTCCTGCGCCCGCAATCACTATCCCCCACGTCAGAAACAGCAGCGGATACGCCAGCCAGGAGACCCTGAACCAGTCCGGATCTGCCGCGGCAGTGAGAATAAAGGGCTGAGTATGCTGCGGGAAGGTGCGCTGCCAGTGCCAGAAAGCGCCCGTTGACCGCGGACGATCGTCATTCGAAAGGTTCAGATGCAGCTCAGCAAAGCTATGGCTCGGCGCAAGCAGCGCGCTTAAATCGATCAGGATGCGGATCTGCCGCCACGGGTTGTATAGCCAGTACTGAACGCCGCGAAAAGACTCCACGCGGGCGGCGTCCAGCGCGCGACCGGTGGTTTTTTCCAGAGCCTTAATGTGGGGGAATTTTTTGCGTAACGCGGTGAGGTCTTCATCGCCGGTCAGAAGCGGAAGTACCGACTCGTTTTGCGTCAGCACGGCGCCGATCCCCGAATACAGCGCCGTAAACTCGCGATCGCGCTCCCAGAACTGGCGGCGTATCTGTTCCGCATACAGCAGCACGCCGCTTATCAGGCAGACCACCACCCACGCAGCGATGCTGCGCTTTATCATCTTTTTTATGCTCATCGCGTTAACTGGCCCGTCATTCAGGCTGTCGACATTACCAGTTAACGTTGATGAGAACAAAAAAACGCGGGCGTAATCAGATCTCCGGCGTTTTGCTAAAGCCGGTCAGCATCAGGATCAGGCTTTGCGGGGAAGACGCCGTCTCAAACTGGTAGTGATTTCCCTGACGATCGCCGCCGATGTACCACGAAATCTCGGTTTTCCCTTCTGCCAGCGCCTTGCGCACCGCCTTATCCACGTCCACCATCCGGTATTCGCGGGAGTGGTTAAGGTAAAGCACCGCATCCGAGCGGTAGTTACAGGCTGGCCGCGACTGCCAGCTCACGCTGGCCGGATCCCAGTCGTTGCTTGCCGGATAGAAGAAAATTTGATCCGCGCCGTTGGTTTCCACTTTCCCGCCATAAATCCGCACGCGGTATTTAAACTGCGAAGGATCCTGTCCGGCAGGCAGCGGGGGAATGTGAAACTTCACCAGCGACAGCGTTTCGCTGTTTTTGGTGCGCCCGCCGTTCTGCCAGTTATCCTGCACCAGCAGGACCTGGGGCTCTGGCTGGGTAAGCGCGGGCTCCAGGCTGCTGAGCCAGACGCTGGCCTTCGCTTTTGAATAACCATACGGAACGGTGGTGCCGCAGTCCAGACCGCGGTTCATGCACAGATCGGTCATAAAGCGCGCGGCGTCTTCCGTCCAGCCGTTCATAAAATCAGCATGCGCCGTATACAGGCTCCCCCACCGCTCTTCACGCTCGTTGCCGTGCATGATGGGATCGAGGGAAAGCTGCGCTTTGCTGGTATCGAGCGAGCTAATCGTCGGGAGCACGTACGCAATGTTCATGTTCACAGTGGGAATTTTCACCGGGAAGTCGGACGGGCACTGCCCTTTGGTGTCGTAGGTGGCGTTGGCCAGACCGTGAGCGGGCTTAAGATTTACCCCGTCCCAGCAGTTCGGAAACTGAATGCCGATATTAAACTGCACGGCATCGTTCGCCTTGCGTAAGCCGCAGACCTCACCCGTTTTGGTGGTGTAGCCCTTGCCGTTAGCGCACAGGAAGGTGATATGTGGATTCGGCGCGGTGCCGTGATGATCGCCCGCCAGCAGCGACAGCCCCGCCGGGAACGGGTGCAGCGGCCAGGTGTCGACGTTCGATGCCTGATAATAGGTTTTTTGATAGGCGGGTTTGACCACCGTTCCGTCAGGCAATTTCAGAGAGGGTGCCCAGTAGGCCGAGCTGTCTGCTTTGTTATCGCAGGTGGTCTTTTCATCTTTACGCAGCGATTCACGGCTGGAGAAGGCATCCGTTTGCACGTTGCCAAAAAAATCGTGCAGCATGGCCTCGTTGGGCATGCCGTGCATCATAATGGCATCGTCGCCGAGCGTGTGGGAGTAACCGCAGACGACGTGCGCCTGTGGCGCAGCGTGCGCCGCCTGCATGGCAATCAGTAGTGCGGTGGCAGAAAGTGCCGGGGTTAATACTGTCCGTTTCATTATCATCTCCTTCTGAGAAAGGAGATATTGGTATCAAAACGGCCAGGGTTTACCGAGGATTTGCCCGCCTATTTTTCCGTTCATCCCTGCTTTACACGGATCACGCACAGCTCATTCCAGTACGTTTCGCGCGTGCGGCGAAGTTCAGCGTGACGTTTTATCATGGAACCACTCCGGGTCGATGTTAGCGACGTCCACGCCATACAGGCTGGCAACAGGCAGTATTGACTCCAGAACACGCTGCGCGCTGTTCTCCGCATTCGCTGGCCGGGTCGCAAAAAACCGCCGTAGCGTGCCGATCCATTTTTTCATTGCCTTTACCCCTCTCGCTTCACCAGCCCTGAGTTAAGCACGCGTTTCCTGGCCGCGGAAATATCAATTCCGGCAGTCAATGTGCAGGAAGTGCAAATAGCTCCTTACATTTACCTGCCGGTAACACACTGTTCACTAATGCTTTTTTGTATAGAGCAAAGAACATTTTCTTATTTGGCGATAGCTTTTGCTTATGGGAGCGTAACGGTGCAAAACAAAAACAACGGGACGAACGATGACTATGGCAGCAAAGATGAAAAGGTTTAAAAAAGGGACGGCAGTTCTGGGACTACTGGCCGCCGGGAGCCTGTTTTCAGCGCAGGCGCTGGCCGATCGGCTGGAAGATATTAAGGCCGCGGGGGTGGTGAAAGTCGCCACGTTTGACGCCAACCCACCGTTTGGCTCAATTGATGCAAAAACGCACGAGATCGTGGGTTACGACGTGGACTTTGCCAAAGCACTGGCAAAATCACTCGGCGTGAAGCTTGAACTGGTTGCCACCAATCCGGCCAACCGCATTCCGCTGCTTCAGTCCGGTAAAGCAGATCTGATCGTAGCGGATATCACCATCACCCCGGAACGCGCGCAGGTGATTGATTTCTCCACCCCCTATTTCGTGACCGGACAACAGTTCCTGGTTCCCGCCAAATCGCCCGATAAGCTGGATGAATACAGCCGGGCGCGCATTGGCGCGGTCAAAGGCACCACGGGTGAACAGGCGCTCCACCAGCGTTTCCCGCAGTCCCGCGTGCTGGCTTATGACGACATTCCTCTGGCGCTGACGGCGCTGCGCAACGGCAACGTACAGGCCATTACCCAGGACAGCACAATTCTTGCAGGCCTGCTGGCACAGGCCCCGGATAAAGCGAACTTTAAAATCCTGCCCGATCTGCTCAGTAAAGAAGAAATTGGCGTCGGGGTGAAGAAAGGTGAAACAGCGCTGCTGAAAGCCGTCAACGATGAGCTGGTTAATCTCGAGAAGAACGGTCAGGCGGCAAAGATCTATGACGTCTGGTTTGGCCCAAACACGCCCGCTCCACAGCCTCGCGCCTTTAAAATAGAAGCCAGGTAATTATGCTCTCAGGTTTATTTTCCCACTCCGCGGCCGGTGCCGCGGATTTTTCACATCTGGAACAGGCCAGCGTTGAGTTTCGTCACGTGGACAAACGCTACGGCGACCATCAGGTTTTACGCGACATTAACCTTACCATCACGCCCGGTGAAGTGGTTGCTATTCTCGGCCCTTCCGGTTCGGGTAAATCAACGCTGATCCGTCTTATCAATCAGCTTGAAACCCTGAGCGGCGGGGAAATCCTGGTCGACAGCAAGCCGACCGGGCAGCTTTCCGGCAGCAGGCTGCGTCAGCTGCGCAGCCGCGTTGGATTTGTGTTTCAGCAGTTCAATCTGTATGCCCACCTCACCGCCAGCCAGAACATCACCCTGGCGCTGGAGCATGTGCACGGCTGGAAGCCAAAGCCAGCTCAGGAGCGCGCGCTGGCGCTGCTGGAGAAGGTCGGAATGCAGGAAAAGGCTCACCACTTCCCCGCGGAGCTTTCCGGCGGCCAGCAGCAGCGCGTGGCGATTGCCCGCGCCCTGGCCTCGTCACCGCAGATCATCCTCTTCGACGAGCCGACGTCGGCGCTCGATCCGGAGATGATTGGCGAAGTGTTATTCGTCATGAAAGCCCTTGCCCATAGCGGGATCACCATGATTGTCGTGACTCATGAGATGCAGTTCGCCCGGGAAATTGCCGACCGGATTGTCTTTATCGACGGCGGGCAGATTCTTGAAACCGCGCCGCCGGGGCAATTTTTCCGTCAACCGTCGCATCCCCGGGCGCAGCGTTTCCTGCAAAAAGTGCTGAACCCGCTGCACCAGGAGCACCTCTGATGCCCGCCCTCGACTGGCAGGGCGTGCT
The DNA here is from genome assembly GCF_014895885.1 of Enterobacter cloacae complex sp. P17RS. Lineage (NCBI taxonomy): Bacteria > Pseudomonadati > Pseudomonadota > Gammaproteobacteria > Enterobacterales > Enterobacteriaceae > Enterobacter > Enterobacter cloacae complex sp. P17RS. The sequence goes on along the minus strand of NZ_JADBQK010000007.1, from coordinate 29,646 downwards.
GGCCGGACAGCCTCTGCAGTGGATAATCTCCGGATTTCTCACCACCCTGTGGGTGACGCTGGCGGGGGGCCTGATCGCCAGCCTGCTTGCACCGACCTTTTTGCTCCTGCGTCTTTCCGGTGGACGCATCGGGAATGCGGTCGTCAGCGGCTGGGTATCGCTGTTTCGCAATACGCCGCTGTTGGTGCAGCTGCTGTTCTGGTATTTCGCCGCCTGGAACGGATTACCGCAGGGCTTTCGAGACGCGGTGAATGCGGATCACAGCTGGTCAATTCTGCCCGGCGACGTCTGGTGGTTTACCCCTGAGTTTTTATGTTCTGCCTGGGGGTTGGGCGTTTTTACCTCGGCATTTTTAATTGAGGAAGCGGCATCGGGACTGCGTTCTGTTCCTGCCGGACAGCAGGAAGCGGCGCTGGCGCAAGGGTTCTCGTCGTGGCGTTTATTTCGCTACATCCTTCTGCCGCAGGGGCTCGCCAACGCCTGGCAACCCGTTGTCGGCCAGTACCTCAATTTGATGAAGCTCTCCTCGCTCGCCAGCGGGATTGGCTTCGCTGAGCTAACCTACCAGGTCCGGCAGATTGAAAGTTACAACGCCCACGCCATGGAGGCGTTTATCGTCGGTACGGTGCTCTATTTGCTTACCGGCATTGTCATGGGGATGGTGCTGGTGCGCGTCGGTCCGCATTCAGGGAGGAAAAAAGATGGTTGCAGGATTTAACGTTATTGTCGAAAACCAGGATTATCTGCTGTGGGGACGAACGGCAGCGGGTGAACCCGGCGGCGTACTGCTTTCGCTGCTGATGGCCGCAGGGGCCGCCCTGCTTGCGCTTCCCGGCGGCGTGGCGCTGGCGTGCCTCGCCTGGCGCTATCCTGGGCTGGTGCGCAGGGGGCTTTTTCTGTGGGCAGAGTTGATTCGCGGTATTCCCCTGATTTTTGTGATTTTCTGGATGTGGTACCTATTGCCGCTGATCACCGGCGGGGATCTGCCGGGGGCGCTGACCGTGACGCTGGCGCTGGCCTGGTTTACGGCGGCATCGGTGATGCATTCGGTTTTTGCCGGGCTCAGGGCGCTCCCTGCGGGTCAAAACGAGGCCGCGCTGTCTCAGGGGTTCAGCACGCAGCAAACACTGTGGCGCGTGCTGCTGCCGCAGACGCTGAGAAATATTTTGCCGTCGCTGGTGGGAATTTTTATCAGCCTGCTGAAGGATACGTCGCTGGCATTCATCGTCAACGTCCCGGAGCTAACCACGGTGGCGGGACAGGTCAACAACCGGGTGCAAATCTACCCGGCGGCCATCTTTATCTTTACGGGTGCGGTCTATTACCTGCTCTGCTGCTCGCTTGAACAGGTCGCGAAACGCTGGCGCGTTAGCCGGCCAGCGCCTTAACCACCGTTTCCATCGCTTCGGTTGTCAGTGCGCTGCGCTTGATGCGCTGGTTCGCCAGCGCCGTGCGCAGCACGCCCGCAATGACAATATGCTTCGGCTCCTGCCCTAAATCACGCATCTCCAGCACCACCTTTCCGACCACCCGGCACATCTCCTGGTACAGCGCTTCATCTTTGGTCACGTTACCCATCGTCATCACTCCATTGCCTGTTAAACGTTGAGCTTAAATGATTCTCCCGCCGGATACAAAAAAGAAGCCCGGCGAGGATCTCGCCGGGCTTCATCTGGAAAATCAAACAATTAGTTGTTTACTGGAATGACCGCGCCTTTGTATTTGGTGCGGATCCAGTCCTGAATCTCTTTGGAGTGCAGCACGTTCACCAGCGCGACGATGTCTTTCTTTTTCTCGTCGCCACGATGCACGGTAATGATGTTGGCGTACGGGTTGTTTTCACCGCTCTCGACCGCAATCGGGTCGTGAACCGGATCCAGACCAGCGTCTATCGCATAGTTGGCGTTAATCACCACCGCGTCGCCTTCGTCGTTGTTGTACATCTGCGGCAGCAGGGACGCTTCCACGTTCGGCGTGAACTTCAGTTTTTTCGGGTTCTCAACGATATCGCTGATGCGCGCCGTCACTTTGTCGATGCCCGGCTTCAGCTTGATCACGCCCTCTTTTTCGAAGATGGAGAGAATACGGCCTTCCTCGGAAACCGCATCACGCATGATGATCTTGCCGCCTTCCGGCAGGTCCTTCAGGGATTTGTATTTTTTTGAGTAGATGCCGATTGGCTCAATGTGGATCGCGCCCGCACTGACAAAATCGTAGTCTTTATCGCCCGCATGATCTTTCAGCACGCTGTTCAGGTAAGGAATGTGCTGGAAATAGTTCGCGTCGATGTCATGACCCGCCAGCGCAGTGTTCGGCAGAATGTAGTCCTGGAACGGTTTAATCTCCAGGTCGATACCCTGCTTCGCCAGAATCGGCTTTGCCTGCTCCAGAATTTCGGCGTGCGGCGTGTTGGATGCGCCCACGGTCAGGGTGTCGGCCCAGGAGGCGAAGCTCAGGGCGCTCAGGGTTGCGGCGGCGATCAGTGTCAGTGTCTTTTTCATGATGTGGTTCCTGTGTGTATTTATTAGCGTTTATCTAACAGTGAAGTAATGACATCGCCGCAGAACTGGATAATGAAAACGATGATTAAAATGGTCACCGTTGCCACCAGCGTGACGTCACCATGGTTGCGCTGGAATCCTTCCAGATAAGCCAGATTTCCCAAACCACCGGCGCCAATCACCCCCGCCATGGCGCTGTAGCTCACCAGCGCAATCAGCGTCACCGTAATACCTGATACCAGTGCAGGTGATGATTCCGGCAGTAAAACCCGAAACACGAGCGTGCTCAGTCGTGCGCCCATCGAGCGCGTTGCTTCAATGACCCCTTTGTCCACTTCGCGCAGGGCGATCTCCACCAGACGCGCATAGAACGGCGCGGCACCGACAATCAGGGCCGGCAGCGCCGCGTTAGCGCCAAGGATGGTGCCGACGACGGTCTTGGTGAACGGGATCAGCAGAACGATGAGAATGATGAACGGAATAGAGCGGAACACGTTCACCACTATCGAAATGACGCTGTAGACCGTGCGGTTGTGGAACAAGCCACCGCGCGCGGTTAAAAACAGCGCCAGCCCCAGCACGATGCCCAGCACAAAGGTCGCCACGCCGGACAGCGCGGTCATGTACAGCGTCTCCAGCGTTGCAGCCCAGAGCTGATCCCACTTGAGATGCGGAAAGAGATTCTCAAACATGTTTAATTACCTCGCCTTCAATATCGCTGTGCTGCAGGTCGGCGAGGATATTGTTCAGTTGTTCATCGGATGCCGCCACGTGGACCCAGAGCTGCCCGAAAACACCGTGGGCGGTCTGCGTCATTTTTCCGTGCAGGATGTTAAACGGCAGGCCGTAGCGCAGGGTGAGTTCCCCGACAATCGGCTTGTGCGTGCTGTGTCCGGTAAAGGTCAGCCTGATCACCGTGCCTTCCAGATCGCTTGCCAGTTCGGTATTGAAGGTCTCTTCCTCGGCGTACTGGCTCACCTGGCGGACAAACTGCTGCGTAATCGGCTGCTGTGGATGGGTAAAGACGCTCAGCACGTCGCCCTCTTCCACCACTTTGCCGTTCTCCATCACCGCCACGCGGTCGCAGATTTTGCGCACCACGTGCATCTCGTGCGTGATCAGCACGATGGTGAGCTTGAAGCGGCGGTTAATGTCCAGCAGCAGATCGAGGATCTGATCGGTGGTCTGCGGGTCGAGCGCGGACGTAGCCTCATCGCAGAGCAGCACGTCGGGGTTGTTGGCCAGCGCGCGCGCAATCCCCACGCGCTGCTTTTGCCCGCCGCTCAGCTGCGACGGATACGCATTTTCGCGTCCCTTCAGGCCAACCAGCTCCACCAGTTCGGCGACGCGCGCCTTAATCTTCGCTTTTGGCACACCGGCAATTTGCATAGAGAAAGCAATGTTCTCACTCACCGTGCGCGACCACAGCAGGTTGAAGTGCTGAAACACCATGCTTATCTTCAGACGCGCCTGGCGCAGTGCTTCACCTTTTGCGGCGGAGATATCCTGTCCGTTAATGGTGACGCTCCCGGCGCTGGGTTTCTCCAGACCGTTCAGCAGGCGAATCAGCGTGCTTTTCCCGGCGCCGCTGTAACCGATAATGCCGTAAATCTGTCCCTGCTCTATCGTCAAATTGACGTTATCAACGGCTGTGAGTGCCACCTTTCCGTTGTCAAAAATCTTCGAAATATTGCTCAGTACAATCATTCTTATTCGTTATCCGTGCCGCCCTCGGCGGTTTAGCAGTATGGATGTCCAAACGATAGTAAACAGGCGTTATCAGCTTTTAAATGAACAAAAAAGAATGTGTTATAACTTTCGGAAATAAACAGCGGATTTACCGGGTGGGAAGCATTTAGACCAATTTCAGCAATGATTATCTGCCGGATGCATATCTGCTGGCGGACGCGCGCAAAAAACGGTCATTTTTGCAGCATTTTATCCCGATATAGCCATCCCCACATCCAGACAACTTTACGTCTTGCTGTCCTGACATCCAAAAACGGTATTTATATTCCTTTCTGTTCTAAACGGCAGTGAATGGTTCTTTATTGAGAAAATTTCACCGCCCTATCATCCCGTCATGACATACCGAAAGGAAAACATCATGACGATTTACCACTCTGTCACCGAACTGATTGGCCGCACGCCGCTGATCCAGCTGCATAAGCTTGATACCGGTCCCTGCTCACTGTTTCTGAAGCTGGAGAACCAGAACCCCGGCGGCTCGATTAAAGACCGCGTTGCGCTGTCGATGATTAACGAAGCGGAGCGTACCGGCCAGCTGCAGCCGGGCGGCACGATTATTGAGGCCACGGCGGGCAATACCGGCCTCGGCCTGGCGCTGATCGCCGCCCAGAAAGGCTACTCGCTGATCCTCGTAGTGCCTGACAAAATGAGCCGCGAGAAGATTTTCCACCTGCGCGCGCTGGGTGCCCAGGTGGTGCTGACCCGCTCGGACGTGAATAAGGGCCACCCCGCCTATTACCAGGATTACGCCCGGCGTCTGGCTAACGAGCTGCCCGGCGCGTTTTACATCGACCAGTTTAATAACGTAGCCAACCCGCTGGCACACCGCACCACCACGGCACCGGAGCTGTACGAGCAGCTTGACGGCAGAATTGACGCCATCGTGGTCGGCGTCGGCTCAGGTGGTACGCTCGGTGGCCTGCAGGCGTGGTTCGCCGAGCACTCTCCGCACACGGAGTTTGTCCTGGCTGACCCGGCCGGATCCGTTCTCGCTGACCAGGTGGAAACCGGACGCTACCACGACGCGGGCTCCTGGCTGGTCGAAGGCATTGGCGAAGACTTTATTCCGCCGCTGGCCCACATTGAAGGGGTGAATCGCGCCTGGCGCATCACCGACCACGAAGCCTTCGCCACCGCGCGCGAGCTGCTGAAAACGGAAGGCATTCTGGCGGGCTCCTCCAGCGGCACGCTGCTGGCGGCGGCGCTGAAGTATTGCCAGGCGCAGACCACGCCGAAGCGCGTGGTGACCTTTGCCTGCGACAGCGGCAATAAGTATCTCTCGAAGATGTTTAACGACGACTGGATGCGCCAGCAGGGGCTTATCACGCGCCCTCAGGCGGGGGATCTCTCTGACTACATTGCCCTGCGCCATGATGAAGGCGCTACCGTCACCGCCGCGCCGGACGATACGCTTTCCACCGTACTGGCACGCATGCGTCTGTATGACATCTCTCAGCTGCCGGTCCTGGAGAACGGCAAGGTGGTGGGCATTATCGACGAGTGGGATCTGCTGCGGCATATCGGCGGCGACGGCGACCGCTTTGCCCTGCCGGTCACGGCGGCCATGACCCGTCAGGTGGAATTTCTCGATAAACGTGCCCCGGAGAGCGCCCTGCACGCCATCTTCGACCGCGGTCTGGTGGCCGTCATTAACGACAATGACCATTTTCTCGGCCTGATTACGCGCAGCGACGTCCTGACCGCGTGGCGCAATCGTCTACAGCAATAAAGGATGAAACGATGAAAAACCTGGCAACCCTGAGCGTCCACAGCGGCGCATTCAACGACCCGCACGGCGCCGTCATGCCGCCGATTTACGCCACGTCGACGTTTGCGCAACCGTCACCCGGCGAGCATACCGGCTATGAGTATTCCCGCAGCGGCAACCCAACGCGCCATGCGCTGGAAACCGCCATCGCCGAACTGGAAGGCGGCACGCGCGGCTACGCCTTTGCTTCCGGTCTGGCGGCCATCTCCACGGTGCTCGAGCTGCTGGATAAAGACAGCCATATCGTCGCCATTGATGACGTTTACGGCGGGACGTATCGCCTGATTGAAAACGTGCGCAAACGCAGTACGGGCCTGCAGGTCAGCTGGGTTAAGCCGGACGACTTAGCCGGGCTTGAGGCCGCCATTCGCCCGGAGACCCGCATGGTGTGGGTCGAAACACCGACCAACCCGCTGCTGAAGCTGGCGGATCTGGCGGCCATTGCGGCGATCGCCCGTCGTCATAACGTCATCAGCGTAGCGGATAACACCTTCGCGTCGCCGGTGATCCACCGCCCGCTGGCGTCGGGTTTCGATATCGTGGTGCACTCCGCCACCAAATACCTTAACGGGCACTCTGACGTGGTGGCCGGGCTGGCAGTGGTGGGAGATAAACCAGCGCTGGCGGACCAGCTTGGCTATCTGCAAAATGCGGTCGGTGGTGTCCTGGATCCGTTCAGCAGCTTCCTGACCCTGCGCGGTATCCGCACGCTTGCGCTGAGGGTAGAAAAGCACAGCAGCAACGCGCTGGAGATTGCGCAATGGCTGGCGCAGCATCCTCTTGTCGAAAAAGTGTTCTATCCCGGCCTGGAATCACATCCGCAGTACCAGCTTGCCCGCACCCAGATGGCGCTGCCCGGTGGCATGATTTCCGTCGTGGTAAAAGGCGATGCGCAACGCGCCAGCGAGGTGATTCGCAACCTGAAGCTGTTCACTCTTGCGGAAAGCCTGGGCGGCGTGGAGAGCCTGGTGAGCCAGCCTTACAGCATGACGCACGCCTCGATTCCGCTGGAACAACGGCTGGCAAACGGCATTGTGCCGCAGCTGATTCGTCTGTCGGTGGGCATTGAAGATCCAAAAGACCTGATTGCCGACCTCAGCCAGGCGCTGCAAAAATAAGCAAACGGCGGCAGGTCGCTCACCTGCCGCCAAAAGTTGTCATCATGGCTTAACGCCTTGATAACAATATTATGTGAAACGGCATTGATTAATTCTGAAACACCGTTTCCATTTTCCTTTTATCTTAAAATTAGCGTATAATGCGCGCCAAATCCCTGGTGAATGGTTTCAGCGCTTGGAATACAAAAAACAACGTACAACTTCTCCTCTCCTTCGTTGGGCTGTCACTCAGGCACACTTTCTTCTGCACGCTCATTTGATGTCTCCTATCCTTAGTGCGTGTCATATACTCTTTTGCAACACAGGTTTGACTCCGCGGCGGTGCGCCCCCGGAGCGAGATTTCCATATCCTTCCCAACTTAAAGACTAAGACTGTCATGAAAAAGACGAAAATTGTTTGTACTATCGGCCCGAAAACCGAATCCGAAGAGATGCTGAGCAAAATGCTGGATGCCGGCATGAACGTGATGCGTCTGAACTTTTCCCACGGTGACTACGCAGAACACGGTCAGCGTATCCAGAACTTGCGCAACGTGATGAGCAAGACCGGTAAAAAAGCGGCGATCCTGCTCGATACCAAGGGTCCGGAAATCCGTACCATCAAACTGGAAGGCGGTAACGACGTCTCTCTGAAAGCGGGCCAGACCTTCACCTTCACTACCGACAAATCCGTTGTTGGTAACAGCGAAATCGTTGCGGTCACCTATGAAGGCTTCACCAGCGATCTGTCCGTGGGTAACACTGTGCTGGTCGACGATGGTCTGATCGGTATGGAAGTCACCGCTATCGAAGGTAACAAAGTTATCTGTAAAGTGCTGAACAACGGCGACCTGGGCGAAAACAAAGGCGTTAACCTGCCGGGCGTTTCTATCGCGCTGCCAGCACTGGCGGAGAAAGACAAACAGGACCTGATCTTCGGCTGTGAGCAAGGCGTTGATTTCGTTGCGGCGTCCTTCATCCGTAAGCGTTCCGACGTGGTTGAAATTCGTGAGCACCTGAAAGCCCACGGCGGCGAGAAGATCCAGATCATCTCCAAAATCGAAAACCAGGAAGGCCTGAACAACTTCGACGAAATCCTCGAAGCGTCTGACGGCATCATGGTTGCTCGTGGCGACCTGGGCGTTGAAATCCCGGTTGAAGAAGTGATCTTCGCACAGAAGATGATGATCGAGAAATGTGTTCGCGCGCGTAAAGTGGTTATCACCGCCACGCAGATGCTGGACTCCATGATCAAAAACCCACGCCCTACCCGCGCTGAAGCAGGCGACGTGGCGAACGCCATCCTCGACGGTACCGATGCAGTAATGCTGTCCGGTGAATCCGCGAAAGGGAAATACCCTCTGGAAGCGGTCGGCATCATGGCGACCATCTGCGAACGTACTGACCGCGTGATGACCAGCCGTCTGGACTTCAACAACGACAGCCGCAAGCTGCGCATCACTGAAGCAGTATGCCGCGGTGCGGTAGAAACCGCTGAGAAACTGGAAGCGCCACTGATTGTTGTTGCGACCCAGGGCGGTAAATCTGCGCGCGCAGTGCGTAAATACTTCCCGGATGCCACCATCCTGGCCCTGACCACCAACGAAACCACCGCACGTCAGCTGGTGCTGAGCAAAGGCGTGGTTGCGCACCTGGTCAAAGAGATCGCCTCTACTGACGATTTCTACATTCAGGGTAAAGCAATGGCTCTGGAAAGCGGTCTGGCGCAGAAGGGCGACGTGGTTGTAATGGTTTCTGGTGCTCTGGTACCAAGCGGAACAACCAATACTGCCTCCGTTCACGTGCTGTAATAATTCTCGAACGAATTAAATTTGATAAAAAGCGCCCAATGGGCGCTTTTTTTATTCCCGGCATTAGCCAAATTCATTCAAAAAGCAAATCGGGTTTTTCTATTTAAATGCGATTTATCTAAGATGAATCCGATGAAAAATGCCTTTTTTTACATAGCTTTTTACTCAAAACGCACTGATTCGATGCTTCTTTGAGCGAACGATCAAAAATAGGCGTATTCCCATCAAAAAAATATTCTCAACCCAAAAAAGTTTGTGTAATACTTGTAACGCTACATGGAGATTAACTCAATCTAGAGGGTATTAATAATGAATCGTACTAAACTGGTACTGGGCGCGGTAATCCTGGGTTCTACTCTGCTGGCTGGTTGCTCCAGCAACGCTAAAATCGATCAGCTGTCTTCTGACGTTCAGACTCTGAACGCTAAAGTTGACCAGCTGAGCAACGACGTGAACGCAATGCGTTCCGACGTTCAGGCTGCTAAAGACGACGCAGCTCGCGCTAACCAGCGTCTGGACAACCAGGCTACTAAATACCGTAAGTAATAGTACCTGTTAATAAAATGGCGCACATTGTGCGCCATTTTTTTTGCCTGCGTCAAACTGCTACTGCGTTACCTTTTCCCCTTCCTCTTCTGCTACCGCAGCAGACACCCGGCTGTTCTGCACTGACAACACGCTATTGCTGGCCGACGGGCCGCTACCCGCGGATACGACAACCGGGATCCCGGCACGGCGCGCCAGGGCTTTATCAATTAACGCCTTATCGCTTCCGGCCTGAGAAACAAAGGTGGCAAAGTCTGCCGAGTGGGTAATGGGCGAAATTTGCGGGTTCTCGCCCTCCACCTGCGCCAGCGGACGGTGGACCTCTATATAGCGCTTACCGTCCGGCTCAACCGAGAATTTCACCGGCTCGTTGATGATCTGTACCCGCGTGCCGACCCGCACCTGTTCAAACAGGGCTTTAATATCCGGGGCGTTCATTCGCATACAGCCGGAACTGACGCGCAGACCTACGCTGTCCGGCGCGCTGGTGCCGTGAATAAGATATTCCCCATTACCAATTCCCAGACGCAGCGCATAGCGCCCCAGCGGGTTATTTGGCCCCGCCGGGACGACGGGTGGCAATTTAATTCCCTGGGCCAGGGAACGCGCTCTGATGCCCGCCGTTGGCGTCCAGGTTGGATTAGGGATTTTTTGGCTGACGCGGGTGGTGCTCACCGGCGTTTCCAGCCCCAGCTGTCCGATGCCGAGCGGGAAGACCTGGACAATATTTTCTCCCGGTGGGAAGTAGTAGAGCCGAAGCTCGGCCAGGTTAACCACAATGCCTTCGCGCGGGGTATCCGGCAGCAACATCTGCGACGGGATGGTGATAACGGTACCCGGCGCCGGGTTTACTGGCGCAATGGTATTGTTCGTTTCAAGGATCACCTGCGCCGCCGTATTAAACCGACGGGCGATAGTCTGAAGCTTATTATCCCCTTCCTGTATCGTGTAGGTTTGATTTTGCCCAATCAGACGGCTGCCTGCGGGCGGCAACGGATAGTCCATCGCGCGGGCCGAATTAAACGTACCGAGCGAACTGAGGAGTAATAGAGTTATTAGAGACGCGCGCTTCATGCTGAGATTCCTTATTCACTGGCAGGATGCCAGAAAGCTGAAAAACCAGCGAGGCGGGAACCACCTCGCGAAACAGAATGAATGCTGTTCTGTAAGTCTAGCTAAGGATTGCAGCTTTGGCGCGAATGGCGCGAATCATCGCTTCCAGCCCCTGGGAGCGGGACGGGGTGAGGTGTTGGGTCAGGGCCATTTTTTCAAACCACGGGCGGACATCGAACGCGACGATATCCTGCGCCGACATCCGGTGGTAAAGAATAAATACGACCGCAATCAGCCCTTTTACAATGGCCGCATCGCTGTCGCCGTGCAGGGCGATAGTGCCGTCGTCAGACTGCTCCATCACAATCCACACCTGGCTCTGGCAGCCCTGAATAATGTTTTCCGGGTTATGCGCCTCTTCTCCGAGCGGCGGCAGACGCTGCCCCAGCTCGATGATATAAAGGTACTTCTCTTCCCAGTTTGCACAGCGCCCAAAGTTGCGCAGCAATTTGTCTCTGTCCGGCAGTTCTGCCATCTTTTGCCTCTTCTTAGCCCAGCAGCTGGTGAATGCGCTTAAGCCCCGCCACCAGCCTGTCGACCTCTTCCATTGTGTTATACATCACCAGCGATGCGCGGCACATTGCCGGCACTTGATAAAAGGCCATCAGCGGCATGGCGCAGTGGTGCCCGGTACGGACGGCCACGCCGTAGTTATCGAGGAAGCTGCCCACGTCATAGGCGTGGTGTTTCCCCAGGTTAAAGGCAATCACGCCCTGTCGGTCAGCCGGGCCATACAGGGTAAGGTCCGGCACGCTGGCAAGCTCCTGCAGCGCGTAGTGCATCAGCAGCTGTTCGTACTCCTGGATGGCGTCGAGGCCGATTGCGGAGACGTAAGACACCGCCGCCCCCAGGCCGATAATCCCGCCGGTGTTGGGGGTGCCCGCCTCGAAACGCCAGGGCGCACGGGCGTAGGTCGTCCCTTCCGTCAGGCTGACGGTGGCGATCATCGATCCGCCCCCTTCCCACGGCGGCATCGCCTGCAGGATGTCCTCTTTCACATACAGCACGCCAATCCCGGTCGGGCCATAGAGCTTATGCCCGGAGAATACGTAGAAATCGCAGTCCAGCGCCTGCACGTCCACCGCGTGATGCATCACCGCCTGCGCGCCGTCAATCAGCACCTTCGCGCCGGCCTGATGGGCTTTTGCGATAATCTCTGTCACCGGGTTTTCGGTGCCCAGCACGTTAGAGACCTGGGTGACCGCCACCAGCCGCGTTTTATCGTCCAGCAGGGCGTCAAGCTGCTCCAGCTGCAGCGTGCCATCGTCGTTCAACGGAACGACCCGCAGCTGTGCGCCGACACGCTCGCAGAGCATCTGCCACGGCACAATATTGGCGTGGTGCTCCATCTGGGTGATGATGATGTTATCCCCCGCGCGCACCTGGGCGTTGCCCCAGCTGTTGGCGACGAGGTTAATCCCCTCGGTTGTGCCGCGCACAAATACCAGCTCTTCCGGCAGGCGTGCATTGAGGAAGGCTGCAATTTGCGTGCGCACGTTTTCCATGCGCTGGGTCGCCTCGGCGCTCAGGGTATGAATACCGCGATGCACGGCGGCGTAGCCGTGGCGATAGAACTCGGCTTCCGCATCCACCACCTGATTCGGCTTCTGCGCGCTGGCCGCGCTGTCGAGATAGGCCAGCGGCAGGCCGTTCACTTCACGGGTCAGAACCGGGAAATCGGCCCGCACTTTCTCTACGGGAAAACTCATACTTCGCCTCCGGGCAGACGCTGACCAATGCGGGCCAGCACCTGCTGCTTCAATACGCCATCGTGCAGCGCTTCCGTAAGCTCCGCCGCAAAGGCGTAGATGATCATTTTCTGCGCCGCCTGCTGGTCGATGCCGCGCGAGCGCAGGTAGAACATCTGCTCGTCGTCGATCCGACCGACCGTCGCGCCGTGACTGCATTTTACGTCGTCGGCGTAGATCTCCAGCTGCGGCTTGGTGTCCACTTCCGCCAGGCGCCCCAGCAGCAGATTGTTGTTGGTCATCTGCCCGTCGGTTTTGATGGCGTGCTGGGCCACGTTAATCAGGCCGTTAAACACCGCCCGCCCTTTATCGCTGACGATGGTTTTGTGCAGCTGGCGGCTGTTGCAGTAGCCTTTGTTGTGCTCAAGCCAGGTGCGTGTGTCGCACACTTCTGCCTTCACCGGCATCGCCAGGCTGTTGATGCGCAGCGTAGTGTTTTCACCGTTAAGCTGCGTGCTGGTGTTGTGGCGCAGCACCGCGCCGCCGAGCAGGAAGCTGTGGCTGTACGCCGCGGCATCCTGGCCCAGCAGAAGATCGTTATGGGCAAAATGGTGGCTCTGCGGATTCTCAAACGCCAGCTTAATGTGATGAAGCTGCGCATTGGCGGCAACGTTCATCGTCAGCCGCGACCCGGTAAAGTGACGGGTCTCGTTGAGGCTGACGTAATGTTCGATTACCGTGGCCTCCGCCCCCTCCGCCAGCTCAAGGTGATGGCGATAGTGCGCGGTGTTGATCTCATCGCCCTCCACGCCCTGTGTGATGTGCATCAGCAGCAGCGGTTTTGCCGGACGCTGGTTACGCTTGACCTGAATATGCGTCACGCTGCGGGCCAGGCTCTCGGTCAGGTGGAGGAAAACTTCCGGCTGAACCGGGGCGCTCAGGCTCTGGCGGTCGTCGTTAATGACGATATCGAACCCGCTATCCCGGGCGTCGTCACTCAGTTCTGGACGCCAGACGCCGTCGACAAAGACCAGACGCACCGCATCCACCGTTAGCGCCAGATCGTCGCGCCGGGCCGGGTCAATCTCCGCCAGACGCGTCACAAACTCGCCGTTCAGCAGGCCGTCGAGTGGGGTGTATTTCCAGTTCTCATGCTTCCGCGTCGGCAGGCCGAGGCGCAGCATCTGCTGCAGGTGCTGCTGCGCCTGCTCGGAGCGCGTATTACCCTGCTCCTCAAACAGCCGGTGCCACTGCTGGAGCGCATTACTGCTGTTCGGTAAGCCAGCCATAACCCTGCTCCTCCAGTTGTTTAACCAGCGTAAAATCACCGGATTTCACAATACGTCCCTGGTAAAGCACGTGGACGTAGTCCGGCTTGATGTAGTCCAGAATGCGCTGGTAGTGGGTGACAATAATGAACGAGCGCTTGCCGTCGCGCAGGGAATTCACCCCGTCGGCGACAATCTTCAGGGCGTCGATATCCAGACCGGAGTCGGTCTCATCCAGAATGCACAGCTCGGGCTCCAGCACCGCCATCTGCAGGATATCGTTACGCTTTTTCTCGCCGCCGGAAAAGCCGACGTTGACCGAGCGGGTCAGCAGGTCTTCTGGCATTTTCAGCAGTTTGATCTTCTCTTCCATTAGATCCTGGAAGTCGAAGCGATCCAGCGCCTCCTGGCCGCGATACTTGCGCACCGCATTCAGCGCCGTCTGGAGGAAAAACTGGTTGCTGACGCCCGGAATTTCCACCGGGTACTGGAAGGCCATAAAGATGCCCTCGCCCGCGCGGTCTTCCGGCGACATCTCCAGAAGATCTTTGCCGTTAAATTCGACCGAGCCGCCTGTCACTTCGTAATCTTCGCGTCCCGCCAGCGTCGCTGAAAGCGTACTTTTCCCGGAGCCGTTCGGCCCCATGATGGCGTGAACTTCACCCGGCTTGACGTCAAAATTGAGACCGCGCAGGATCGCTTTCTCTTCCACGCTAACCTGTAAATCTTTAATGCTTAACATGTGCTTTCCTTAACCGACGCTGTGTTCAAGACTAATGGCGAGGAGTTTTTGTGCTTCAACGGCGAATTCCAGCGGCAGTTCAGAGAACACGTCCTTACAGAAGCCGTTCACAATCATCGAAATGGCATCTTCTTCGCTGATGCCGCGCTGCAGGCAGTAGAAGAGCTGATCTTCCCCAATACGCGACGTGGTCGCCTCGTGCTCCAGCTGAGCCGTGTTGTTGCGACACTCGACGTACGGGAAGGTATGCGCCCCGCAGTCGGCACCGATCAGCATTGAATCACACTGGGTGAAGTTACGCGCGTTGGTGGCCGTCGGCATGATTTTCACCAGCCCGCGATAGCTGTTCTGGCTATGCCCGGCGGAGATCCCCTTCGAGATAATCGTCGATTTGGTGTTTTTCCCAATGTGGATCATCTTGGTGCCGGTATCGGCCTGCTGATGCCCGCTGGTCAGCGCCACCGAGTAAAACTCACCGATGGAGTTATCCCCGCGCAGAATACAGCTCGGGTATTTCCAGGTAATAGCGGAGCCGGTTTCCGACTGCGTCCAGGACATTTTGCTGTTTTCGCCTTCGCACAGCGCGCGCTTGGTGACGAAGTTCAGGATACCGCCGGTATTGCCGTCGCCGGGGAACCAGTTCTGCACCGTGGAGTATTTCACCTCGGCGTCTTTGTGAATGATGACCTCTACCACCGCCGCGTGCAGCTGGTAGCTGTCGCGCACCGGGGCGGAGCACCCTTCGATATAGCTGACGTAGCTGCCTTCGTCCGCTACCAGAATGGTGCGTTCAAACTGTCCGGTTTTTTCGGCGTTGATGCGGAAATAGGTGGAGAGCTCCATCGGGCAGCGTACGCCTTTCGGCACGTAGATAAAGGTGCCGTCAGAGGCTACCGCGGCATTCAGCGCGGCGAAGAAGTTATCGTTGCTCGGTACCACGGTGCCGATGTACTTTTTCACCAGATCGGGATGGTCATGAATGGCTTCGCCAAAGGAGCAGAAAATGATCCCCTGCTCGGCCAGCTTTTCACGGTAGGTGGTCGCCACCGAGACGGAGTCGAAAATGGCGTCTACCGCCACCTCTCTCCCCTCGCGCACGGGCACGCCCAGCTGGTTAAACGCCTCTTCAACCTCTTTGCTCAGGAAGCTGTTCTCGGCACCGGTCTGCTGGACCGCGCCGGGCTGCGAGGCGCAGGTATCGTCACAGCTGCCGCAGGAGGGTGCGGAGTAGTAGCTGTAATCCTGATAGTTCAGCTTGTCGTAGTGGGCTTTCAGCCAGTGCGGCTCTTCCATCTCCAGCCAGGCGCGGAACGCACTCAGGCGAAATTCGAGCATCCACTCGGGCTCGTTACGTTTGGCCGAAATGGCGCGCACCACATCTTCATTAATGCCTTTCGCCAGCTCGTCGGTCTGCAGCTGCGTGAAAAAACCCTCTTTATAGTTGAGGTGTCCGCCGCTCCAGGTGTTTACATCACTCGTTGCTTCAGTATTACGAGACATAGTACCGCCTATACCCCAAAGCTTTCGCCGCAGCCGCATTCGTTCTGGGCTTTCGGGTTATGAAATTTGAATAACTGGTTTAAACCTTCCCGCACGTAATCCACTTCGGTTCCATCGATAAACGGCATAGCCTGCAGCGCGACGTACAGCTTTGCGCCGTCGGTTTCAAACACCAGGTCATCTTTTTCCGGTGCGGTGACGGTATCCAGCACGTAGCCAAAGCCCGCGCAGCCGGTCTGCTTAACGCCTAAGCGCACGCCGAGAATGTCGGGATTTTTTGCCGCCAGCTCGTGGATATGCGCCGCCGCCGCAGGCGTGAGCGTTAATCCTCGCCAGGCAAAATCGGCAGGATTGAAGGTTTCTGAATGCAGTTCCATAGGTCCACCTCATCTGATTAGCCATCAGGGCATAACACCATGTTAGTGATAACGATTATCACTTCAACCCTCTGTCAGCAGGGGCATTCGGCTAAACCGCCCTTTTTGTCTACTTTTATTAAGCATAGACCCTGTCAGAAGATGCGGGCGGGATGGATTTAATTGTTCAATACTTTGAAAATTAATGGATTATCTGTTGTAGAAAACAGCGAAGAGAGGAAAAGTAAAATATGTATCGGAAATGCCTATTTTTGAGATAGCTTTTGTTCTGGAAGTGTCTAAAACAATAAAAGGCCCTCAAGGCCTCTGATTATTATTGGTGAAATGAAACGCTAAAACCCTGCTCACGCCAGTGGTCGAGCTGTTCCTGCTGACGCGGTGTTAGCGTTTTTCCCGTCCAGACGAAGATTTTTTGCCCCGGGAAAAGTTCAGGACGCGGAGAATCAATCGGGTCCGCCAGCACGTCAATGTGCCAGCCTTGCTGCGCCAGCCGCGCGGCTTCAAGCCAAAGATGGGTACGGTCATCGCATTCCCAGCCGATAAGCAACGCATCTTTACCCGCTTTCTTGCGCGACTCCGCCAGGCTTAGAACCGCGAATTCAATCAGGACGCCGTCAAGCATGCTCGCCATGTGGCGTACAGTATTTTGATCCTGATTCATTCGCTGGCGGACGGGGGAAATGATGTTATCAATCAGCGCATCCATGGCATGCTCCCGGCGGAACTCACCGATTTTGGCGCGCAGCTTTGCCGGGCTGGCATAACGCAGAACGGTCATCATCTCTTCCTGGAGCGAGACCCAGTTACCCTGAGTCAGGACTTCTTTATTTTCCAGCAAGGCTTTTACTTTTCCGACCGAAACGCCGCTTTTCATCAGGCGTTTGATCTCTTCAATACGCAGGATATCTTCATCGTCAAACTGACGATGACCCCCTTCGCTGCGCTGCGGCTTCAACAATCCATAACGTCGCTGCCAGGCACGCAGCGTAACGGGGTTGATACCGCATCGTTCGGCCACTTCGCCGATACTGTAATAGGCCATTAACTCCCTCACGCTCAGAACTTCCATACCTAACTACACCAACCTTATCAGATTGTACAAACCATTTGTATAACTAAGACCGCATTTTGCTCAGGTGAAAGGGGTCGTTCTCCCTTCACCTGTTAATACATTGTTGTCTAAAGTTTGCTTCTCGTACAGCTAAGTCTGCCGAATTTTGTACAGCTTTATCAAAAATCGAATTTCTTCTCCGGCCATGCAATCGCCGGAATTCCGCCATGCCGGGGGCTTGCAAACAGATGGCCCTGGAACTGGGAAATGCCCGCAGATTCCAGCCACATCCACTCTTCTGCCTTCTCCACGCCGACCGCGCAGAACTGAATTTCAAGCGAGGAACAGCATTTGATAATCGCCTGAATGATGGCCTGTCGAGGGCCACTTTTATGCACGTTCGCGACGAGATCGCGATTAATCTTAATTCTGTCGGGCTGGAATTGGGCCAGTAGCTGTAGTCCCGCAAAGCCGGCACCAAAGTGATCGATCGTCACGCTGATGCCTGCACTTTTTAGCTGTCTGACTGAATCCGTGAACTCGTCAAAACGGGAAATGGCTTCACTTTCGGTAAACTCCACCACAATTTGCTCAGGAACAAAACCGTTTGCTCCAATCGCGGTGAGCAGGAAATCAACGGCGTTAGGAATGTTAACCAGCGTCATAGGCAGCAGGTTGAGGGATAACGTCTGGTTCTGCAACCCGAGTGCGCTGGCCATTGAGAGGGCCACCTGCTTGCTGTGCAAATCAGAGGTATACACGTCGTCACGCGGCAGATTGGCAAAGTAGATCCCCGGTGCGCCGCCGTCAGGCGTGCGGAGAAGTGCCTCCCAGGAGACGACCTGCTGCATAAACGGATCGACTATCGGCTGGAAAGCAAAGCTGCAATCCGCTCCTTTCGCGACCACCTCGGGTTGCGCTGACAAGCGTGTTTCTTCGCGAACAAACTCCCAGGAATCCGCAGGCGGCAGTTCAAAATAGTTAGCTTTTTCCGTGGCCTCGACAAAGGTACGGAAAAACTGCAGCGGACGGTCATTGTAAGTCAGCTGATAGCGTGTTGTTCCCTTGTTCAGCACCTGTTGCAGCACCTCATTCCTGTCGAACTGGCGCAAATCAAAAAGCTCCATCCCCACCTTGCCAAAACGCCGGACGGGGCCGTGATCGCGCATCAGTTCGACTACGTTATGGTGTCGCGGGTCGTTGCAGATCTCCTCATAAATAGCAGAAACATGCTCCACTGGCCCCTCAAGCAACTGAAAAAAATGTGTGCCGTTAAACAGCAAGATCCCCGTGACGTTGGCTTGCCGGTTTTTATTATTTGCAGCAGCGACCATAGCTTCCAGTGCTTTCACTGGAACGTCCTCGCAGATATGACTGCGGTAAATGATGGTTGTAAGCATGCGATTCCTGGGGGTTAAGGGTTTTGACCACAAAAACATGTGGAGAGACTTCTCTTATAGCACATTAATTGCCTCACAAATAATTTACATCTCAATCATTTACGCCCGTTAATGGCACTCTCACAAGTGTTGTACAACTTAACAGCGGCTGTGCGATTTGTACAATATATTCTGTAGCATTACCGTTTCATGAACAACAAACAACTAATTGAAAAATAGAGTATTTATAAAATATATCCTGATTTTATTAAAAATCTGTACATTTTTAATGTACAGATTTAGAAAAAGTGTATACCTTAAATGTAACGTTACTGATTACAAAATTTTACAGGAGCGAAACATGCAGCAGAAAGGTTACGTCGCAGATTCCGCAGCAGCAATCGCACAGTACTTCGAAAAAGCCACGCTTCCCACCCAACAGGAAACGCTGGGTCAGGTCGTTGTTGAGATCCTTAGCGACGGGCGAAATCTCAATCGCAAATCGCTCTGTACCAAACTGTTAAGTCGCCTTGAAAGGGCCGAGGGCCCCGAAGAGGAACAGCATTACCATATGCTGCTTGGCTTGCTCTTCGAACGATAACGTGATGAACAGCAGTGACGCAGACAAACTGACCGATCAGCTGATTGGCGAAGCCGTTCTTTCTCTTTTGAGAGAGCGTGGCCCCGTTACAACTGAAGCTCTGGTTCAGCGTCTGCGGCAGATGAAAACACATGAAAAGAATCCCCGGCGGCGGGAGACACTGGCGAAGGCGATTGCCGATATCGGATCAAAAAGCCTCGGATTAAAACGTCGCAGAACCGCGCAAGGACGAATGAGCAGAGAGGGACCTCTCAATGATAACAGAGGCAATGTAGTGTCGTTGTTTGGAAAGGGAAAGCCGTCCGATCCCAAAAAAATACATTGACTGCATTTTAACAGCTACGGTGAGAACAAATGAGACAAAATATTCAGCTTCAACCCGAATACCACTCTGCTTTTTTAGACAGTGCGCTGGCGGAATATTTCCGTCACGCAGGCGATCGTTTTGCTGAAGAGTCCGCTATTTTTTCTACTGCAGTACGCTGTGTTCTGGCCTCTGAAGGTCATATTTCCAATAAAGCGATCATCCTGTGGCTCATTCAGACGCTGGAAGCGACCAGAGACGTTGTGCAGGCGGATGTTATTCGTAAGACGCTTGAGATCGTTGTGGGCTACACCATGGATGACGTTTAAACGCCCTGCCATTCAGCGATCGTGTCATCGTCAGAATTGTCGAACATGCTGACGATGACACCCCCCTCTCTTCATAACCCCCTGTAAAGAAGCGTTATAAAGATGGCATGGTTTCTGCTTACTCCCTGTTACGGGACTGGGCTTACCAGTCATTTTGCTTCATTTCTTAACAGGTCTGTTATTGATGAAAAAAATCGCCAGCGTCTGCCCTTACTGTGGTGCAGGCTGCAAACTAAACCTTGTCGTTGAGAATAACCGTATCATCCGTGCCGAAGCGGCAGAGGGGGCCACAAACCAGGGCACGCTATGCCTGAAAGGATTTTACGGATGGGATTTCCTTAACGATACCCGCCTGCTCACCCCACGCCTGACCCAGCCGATGATCCGCTACCGCAAGGGAGAGACATTCACTCCCGTGACCTGGGAAGAGGCTATCCGCTACACCGCCCAGAAGCTCAGCAGCATTAAAGCCCAGTTCGGCCCGCGTTCGATTATGACCACCGGGTCGTCGCGCGGTACCGGGAATGAAACCAACTACGTGATGCAAAAATTTGCCCGCGCGGTGCTGCACACCAACAACGTCGATTGCTGCGCGCGCGTTTGTCACGGTCCTTCCGTCGCCGGACTTCAGGAGACCCTCGGCAACGGTGCAATGAGCAACTCTATCAACGATATTGAACACTCCAAATGCCTGCTGGTATTTGGCTATAACTGCGCAGACTCCCACCCTATCGTCGCCCGGCGCGTGCTAAAAGCCCGTGAAAACGGCGCGAAAATCATCGTCTGCGACCCGCGCCGCATCGAAACGGCGCGCATTGCCGATCAGCATCTGCAATTGAAGAACGGTAGCAACATGGCGCTGGTGAACGCCTTTGGCTATGTGCTTCTGGAAGAAGATCTGTACGACAAGAACTACGTCGCGCGGTTTACCGAAGGACTTGAGGCCTATCGGCAGACGGTGAAAGAGTATGCTCCAGAGCGCGTAGAACACCTCACCGGCATCCCCGCCCGCGACGTTCGTCAGGCAATGCGCACCTTCGCGGCGGCCCCTTCCGCCACCGTAATGTGGGGAATGGGCGTGACCCAGTTTGGCCAGGCCGTCGATGTCGTCAAAGGGCTTTCCAGCCTGGCACTGCTGACCGGCAACCTCGG
Source organism: Enterobacter cloacae complex sp. P17RS (assembly GCF_014895885.1). NCBI lineage: Bacteria > Pseudomonadati > Pseudomonadota > Gammaproteobacteria > Enterobacterales > Enterobacteriaceae > Enterobacter > Enterobacter cloacae complex sp. P17RS. Next base: position 8,670 of record NZ_JADBQK010000007.1, on the reverse strand, counting down.
CCGCCCTGCCGTCGGTGTCGGTCCCGTGCGCGGGCAAAACAATGTTCAGGGCGCCTGCGATATGGGCGTTCTGCCGAATATGTTCCCCGGCTATCAGGATGTGACCGATCCGGCTGTCCGGCAGAAGTTCGCCGATGCCTGGGGGATTGACGTCAATAACATGGACGATCGCGTCGGAACGCGCATTACCGAAGTGCCTCACCTTGCGCTGGAAGGCAAGGTCAAAGCCTATTACATCATGGGGGAAGATCCGCTGCAGACGGAAGCCGATCTCGGCCTGGTCCGCAGCGGTTTCGAGGCGCTTGACTTCGTGGTGGTTCAGGACATCTTTATGACAAAAACGGCGGAAGTGGCGGACGTTCTGCTCCCTGCCACCTCATGGGGCGAACACGGCGGCGTTTTTACCTGCGCCGACCGGGGTTTCCAGCGTTTTGGCCAGGCTATTGAGGCCAAAGGCAACGTGAAGCGCGACTGGGAGATCATCAGCCTGCTCGCCACCGAGATGGGCTATCCGATGCATTACGACGATAACCAGCAGATCTGGGATGAAATGCGCGAGCTGTGCCCGCTCTTCTACGGCGTGACGTATGAAAAAATGGGCGAGATGGGCCACGTGCAGTGGCCGTGCCCGACGCTCGATCACCCCGGCACGCCGTACCTTTACAAAGATAATCAGTTCGATACCCCGAGCGGTAAAGGGCAGCTCTTTGCCGCACCGTGGCGCGCGCCGGCCGAGACGCCCGATGATGATTATCCGCTGGTACTCTGCACGGTACGCGAAGTTGGGCACTACTCCTGCCGCTCGATGACGGGTAACTGCGCCGCGCTGCAAAGCCTCGCCGATGAGCCGGGACGGGTGCAGGTGAATCCTGCCGATGCGGACAGACTAGGTATTAGCGACGGTCAACTGGTCTGGGTACGTTCGCGCCGGGGTAAAGTGATCACCCGCGCCAGCATTAGCGAGCGCATCAACGCCGGGGCGGTCTATATGACCTATCAATGGTGGATCGGGGCCTGCAACGAGCTGACGCAGGATAATCTCGACCCCGTATCAAAAACGCCGGAGACAAAATATTGTGCGGTGCAACTGGAGGCCATTGAGGATCAGCACTGGGCGGAGGACTATGCAGCGTCGGCGTATCAGTCCATGAAGTCGCGGCTGATGAGCGCGGCGAACGTCTGAGGAACAGCGTAAATAGCATCAGGTTTACCCGGCACCAGAATGATCATCTTTTTGGCCGGGTAATTCCCTAATGAAACAGATCTAATGCATCACGAAACAAATTGGGGTTACAGCGCTTTTCAAGCAAGCGGTTCAGGAGCTCCAGCAATTCATGCTCACTGCTCAGGTTAAACTTATGCATAACCGCATACTTATGGGCATAGATCGTCTTTGGCGTAAGCATCATCTCCCTGGCTATGTTTTTGACGGATTCCCCCTTGAAAAGACCGGCCATAATATTGAGCTCACGCTGTGATAACGTTTTATGCTTACAGCTTAAACAGGCTTTTGAAAGGACAGGGATAATGGGCGCACTGTATGCACTCCAGGCCTGGCGCAATACCCTCTTCAACAGATAGAGTGACGCTGAGCGCGACACAAAAAAGGTCTGCTGAATGCAGAACGGTAAAAACGATGACGATGGCTCTTCCGCTTCGGTAATACCAATTATGACGCATTTACGCGCACATTTTAATTCCGGGAAACAGGTATAATGTTCGCCCTTGCTGAACGCATAAACGATTATTTCCGCCCGAGCAATATTCTCCACATCATAGCCATTGAGAAAATTGACTTTTTTTGTATATTCATTGTTAAAAAAATCTTCAACAAATGACCTGAGGCTATGGTGATATAAAAAATCATCTTCTTTAATTAAAACATTTATCATTTATCAGACCGAGACATAATCGATACTCAACTTTTTTTCAGGCCAAAGAAATCCCTGCATTAAATTGCATCCAGTATTCTGAGCCAAAGAAAACAGTTCGTTATTTTCGATGCCTTCAATAAGCACCTGATCTACCATCATAGCGCAGTAGGCTATCATTGATTGTAAGGCCCGGGGAGTCAATCTGTTTTCCCACAAGCTCTTTTTATCTACTTTAACACCATCAAATATGCAAATACGTTCACCCAGCGGCGCTAAATGCTCACTTCTAACATCATCCAACCATATCTTTGCACCTGTTTTTTTTATTCTCTGATGCATTATATCAAAACTCTCTCGCTCTTCATTTGTTAGCAAAATAAAATTGCACGGATCTTGTACCTCAATAACGATACCAGAACGCAGGCTGGGCAATATTTCACTGACCAATTCTGATTGGCATAATAATCTTGCGGGGACGTTAATAAAATAGTCATCATCCTCTTCACACAGAGGAATTATACGCAACTGCCAGCGCAGCAAACGAGAGCTTGCACTTAAAGACATCTTTTCAAAAAACGTTTCGCAATCAATTCCCTGACGTAAGGTACTTAGCATCTCCCAAGCCTTTATCTTCTTTTCCTGTGAAGAATAGATAGGCTGGAACCGAACACCGCATATAGCATGCTCAAGCAAGGAATTAATCAACATGAATGTCTCAAACTTATTATTTTAAAAAAGATATTTCAGCCGTTACTGATAGGTAAAATCAACGTTCATTACTGACTGGAAAGTTCCAGCAGTGGAATTTCCCTGCGGCGTAAACATTCTCGCTGACAGGGGAAATGTCGAGCTGCGCGTACTGTTATCGACGTTGACCTGCATTGTGCTGTTTACGCTATATGTTGTCGCATGATCCCTGCTGGCGATACGTAATGCAACATTGTTGCTGGTTCCGCTGTTTTTCCATGCCGTGGGATCTTGCGTATCTGCATTACCGGTAAATTTGGCCGTTACGCTGGTGGTGCCTGCGGGACAATTTTGCACCAGCAGATCAAAGTCAGACCAGACGCCACCGTCACCGGCATTGATGAGATTCTGCTTTGTATCTTCCCCCAGATTGACCACTTTAGAAACGGTGCCCATGTCAACGACACACGGGCTGGCAATGACCTGGCCAGTAACAATGATAGTGGTATCAGCGCAGGTAATTAAAGGGGCTGAACTCAGGAGGAAGGCAAATAAAAAGAGTTTATTATTCATATGATCTAGTCTTTATTGATAACTCATTGTAATAACTATCGCCGTATTAATTGAACCAGGCGTTGTATTACCATGAAGAGAATATGCGCCAACTTTAAACGCCATCGATGCTGTACGGTCGCTCTGGACAGTTTTAAAGACTGTAGTGCCAGGACCTAAATAATCACCAGTTACGCCATCATACAAAACAACAGAGGCATTCCCTGCCGTACCTGAATTCTCATAAAGGTTAGGTGAGTCGTGGGATGCAAGACCACCAATATCTGCTCTGACAGTACTTGTGCCTGTTGGGCAGTTTGTGACTGTCAATGTAAACGGCACTGCAGTAGATGATGAGCCAGGAGCTGCGAGTGCTGTTGCCTGAATATTACCTAAATCAACATAAAGGCTGTTTGCTCCTCCGTTGACAATACAGGGTGATGCCACGATATTACCAGTCACGTTAATATTTACCGCATCTGCTGAATAAGACAAAATCGGTATCATTGCGGACAAGCTCAGGACTAAACATTTAATATTCACATTTATCCCCTTATTGATAGGTAATGTTCAACGTTGCTGTTGCATTTGCTGTTCCGGGTAAAACAGCTGATTTAGTCTGATAATAACGTGCCACGATTGGGAATGACTCCAACCCACCGCCAGATTGCTTAAGGAAAACAGTATTATTAAGATTGAGAGGTGTACCTCCATATAATATTTGCACCCCGACACCTTGCGCTACTCCCGGCCCCCCTTGACCCGATAAGGCTAAAACACTTGTATTGACCACATCAGGATTTTGCTGTCCACTCAAAGAAATATTGATATTTGCTCCAGGATTGCACGTTAGTCCGAGAGTCTGGGTAACCTGAGCATTGGCTGGCGTAGAACCTACTGTTGAACCAAAGCTTGTCGCGGGGATATTACCTATTGGGAAACTCAGCGCTCCCGAAGAAGTACTACACGCAAGTGTTGTAATGCTCCCTCCAGTAATATTCCATGTCGCGATGAAAAATTGGTTCGAAATAGATACGTTAGCAATTTGTCCACTGCGAAGTGCACCGGATACAGCGGGAGCGGTTGTCCTTACCAACTCAACTTTATACATATAAGACGCACTATAGCTGCCAATAGTGAACGACATTGGAAAGTAGTGGTGGAAACCGCCGCCTGTATCATTTTCTGAAACACGCACACCATAGCCACTCACTCCTATATCATAGAGGCTGTTCCCCAGTGAACTTCCGCTCATCGCTTCCTGGTAAGTATTCGCAGAATCAGTACATGAGTAATTCACATTGTAAATACCCGATTGTGCAGCAACAACCGTTCCCGGCGCCACATCACGCTGCGCAGTAATGTTACTAAAATTTAAATTAAAGTTTTGCGCAGAGATATTGTTTGTGCAGCCAGCAAAGCTTTCTATGGATATTAACGTCAAAATCAACAGCAAAAAAATTTTAAGCAGATTCATTTTGTTTCCTATCGACAAACAGTACTGACAACCGCAATGTTATTTTTAACATCGGAAGGTTTTAAAACGTATGAGGCTTTACACTGCTTATCACTACCCTCACCCCATTGCGCGATAAGGTCGACATTCTCGCCTAAGCCTGTGAGATAAACCTGCCCATTATCGCCGACAATAAAGCCGCTATTTTTAATACCACCCACGCTGACAATCGCCCCAAAGGGAATGGGCTGTCCGTTACCGCGCAATAACGTAAACAATGCACGCTGACCAACGTTGGCAGTATATTCAGCGCGAACAATAGCTCCGCGAGTCGGCACAACGGTCCGGGTCGTGAGATCCAGTTCTACATCATCGGACATACTTTCTGGGTCGATTACGATATCGTTTTTACGGTAGACGTTGACGTTATTTACCGTTGTATATCCCCGATAGTCCGTTTTCGCGCCCGTTTGGTTTCGCACTGTCAGACCTTTCGCCCCAGGCACTTTAACCAGGACGTTCGTTTCACCCAGCGGTTGCGATAACGTCACGCCGTCAGCATGCGCAATGACCCCGCCCTGGATTCCGTAGTTCAGACGCTCATTGTTCTGGTCGTAGCTGTACCCTGCCGTCACCTCACCATAGGTACCCTTGTAATCACCGTTTACGTTGCCGCTGTATCCGACATTATCGCTGCCATAGCCCTGCTGAACGTTCCAGTTCAGGGCATTGTTTTCCAGCGCGGTCCCGTTGATGCCAACCGTATGAGTCGTTCCGCTATTTTTACTGTTATTAACGCTGTAGTTTGCCCACGTCTGCGGCAGGAATTTATCCAGCGGCACGCTGATGTTAAACGCCACCATCCGGTCTTTGTCATAGCTCGTAGGGTTACCGTAGGTACCAGGCGTCCCGTTACGCGTTGAGGTATACGTCAAACCGTAGCTGATGCCGTTCCAGAAATTGTTATACCCCAGACTCCAGGACTCCATCGCTCGCCCGGAGTTCCAGTAATCTTCGCGAACGGCGCTCACCATGATCGAGCCTAATGAACCGCCCAGAGACTGGTTCATCGTCAGCTCCATACGGTTACGACGTCTGTTTTGCATCACACCGTTATCGCCATATGAATCAAGCACTTCCTGCATACCGTAAAAGCCTTTGGTCGAATAGCGGTAGCCTGCAATAGCAAAGTTAGTGCCGGTGTTGACAAAGTTCTTACTGTAGCGTGCTCGCCAGGACTGGCCGCTATCGCTCGGCAGATTTTGTGGGGTGGACCATGCCTGAATGACGTCGACAGAAACTGCGCCGAGGTCACCCATATTCTTGCCCATACCGGCAGCGATCGACTGGTAGTGACTCGACGTTTGACCACCGCCGTACGCCGTTAAGCCATACGGTAAGCCATAGATGCCCGTAATTTGCGCAAACGGTGTCTTGTCTACGCTACCGTTATAGGAACGATATTGCCCACCCGTGACGGCGTACTTGAATCGGCCTTCACGCTGCAGTACGGGCAGTGAAGCATAAGGGACGGTGAATTGTTGAATGCTACCGTCAGCCTCTTTAATTGTTACCTGCAGATCGCCTGCCCCCCCGGTCGGATACATATCCGTGATCTCGAAGGCGCCAGGCGCAACGTAGGTCTGGTAAATCTCATACCCATTCTGACGGACAATGACCTGCGCATTGGTACGCGCGATACCGCGGACGACGGGTGCGTACCCCTTGAGGGAGTCAGGTTGCATGTCATCATCTGAGGCCAGCTGCGCACCGCGGAACGGCATACTGTCAAAGACATCGGCAGGAGCAGTGCTGTCCCCGAGGGTCATCTGCGCTTTTAACGGAACGATCGCGCGCTGGGCGTAGGTATATACGCTGTCCCATTTGTCCTTGCCATCTTCATCCCGTGACCAGGTCGTGTAATTGCGCAGACGCCATGGCCCGATATTGATTCCCGGACGTAAATTAGCGTACTGCGTGTTGCTGGTATCACTGCTCCCGTTGTGCGAGCGGTTGTTAGCGCCACTCAGGCTGTAGTTGAGCAGTGCAGCCGTGATTCCGTCATCCCACTGTTCTGGTGGAACGTATCCGCGGGCCTGACGAGAAATCGCCGCCTGTGGAATGCTGATGAGCAGACGCTGTGCGCCAAACTGGAATTCAGTGGATCCGGAAGGTATCGCGTGCAGGTTTGCACAACGTTCGTTGTCCACCGCAAGCGCCGGGAAAAGCTCGGTTTTTACGCCCCACTCTTTAAGCTGCTCCACGGTCAGACAAGGTTCTAATTTCCCCTCATCATTGGGAGCACCAGAGGTTTTGAATTCGATATCGCGCGTATCAACAAGTTCGTTATCCAGCATCACATCGACGTGATAAGTTCCCGGCGCCTGCGAGCCCGCTTCAAACGCAGCGAGATCGGCTTTACCTCCATTTTGCGGATTATCGAGCTCAACCAGGTCCGGGTTGAAGTAATCACGCGCCATGGCATTCTGCATTGAGCCAGCAAGGGCAAATGCAATCAATAAAGCCAATCGCGCAGGTTTAAAATTATTATATTCCCTTACTATCATCATTCACGTCACCTTGGAAACGACATTCCAAAACCAATTATTTTCACAAGCTTGCGCTTTGTACGTCACTCACCGCTCCATAATCATTAATGACTTTATAATTAACAGAGGTTGAGTTAGCGCCAGCAGGTAGCGTGAAATTCATTGATTCCCCAGGAAGTACATACGAAACATTTTCAATTTTTTTACCGCCCAGACTGATTTCATTAAAGTTAATGACATAGCTGGTTGGGTTGGTAACCTGAAGTTGATTACCATTTCGACGCCAGGTTAACTGATGACTCAACTCCTGCGGCTGCTGAGACTTTAAGCCTGCAGGACGGTATATCAGCTTAATGCGCGTTTTAATCGCTATTTGCAGCGTATTATCTTTTTTGGGCGCTGACGGTATCGCTTTAATATTCAGCCAGTAGAGACTTTCTTTATCCTGCGGCAAGTTGCCAGTCACCACGACACGCTCAATGTTTTGCTGACCACCATCGAGTCGATACAACGGAGGGGTAATAATAAAAGGAGCTTTCTCAGCGCCACCATTTAATGTCTCAACCCATGACTGAATAAGGTACGGCGTCTTATCCGGGTTGTTAACATCAATGGAAGCTTCTTTTTTATTGCCATCATAGACGACACGCGTTCCGCCAATAATAACACCCGCATTGGCGGCGGACACGCTTGCTGAAATTACTGCGCAGGCAATTAAAGTTTTGCTAAGAAAATTCATTTTACACCTCGATAAAAAAGGGCCGTATACCGGCCCTCATATATTTTTCCGGTCAGGAAGATTACTGGTAGCTAACGGAGAAGTTAGCTACACCGTTTGCTGGACCTACGCCAACAGTTGCTGACGTTGCTTCGTACTGAGCAAAGAAGTCCAGCGTGTTTGGTACAGTTTCAGCCAGGCTGTAAACGTGGGAGTTAACGCCCGCCAGCGGCAGGTCCTGGCTGTCAGCCGTCATCAGGTTAATAGCAACGCCCGTTGCGCCACCGGTTACAGCCAGCAGGTTGGAGTTTGCTGGGTCCGCAGAACCGTCAAACTTGATGGTTGCGCCTGTTACGGTTGCCGGGCAGTTGGTCAGCACGATTGAGAATTTAGTCGCAGCGGTTTTATCGCCAGCAGCGGTAAATTCAGATTTGCTGTAACGGCCCAGATCAACGGTCTGGTTTACCGAACCCGCGTCAACGGTGCACGCTGCGTCGATGATTTCACCGGTGAAATTAACGGTACCAGCAGAAGCGAATGCATTAGACATGGTCAGAGCAGCAGTCGCAGCGAAAGCAGCAGCAATAATATTCTTTTTCATGATTTAATTTCCTTAATAACTTTATAAATTACCGAAATTTAGGCAGCAACATCCAGATGGATTTAGGCCATTTATTTTTTGCGCCAGACATCTCATTTCCAACGTGCAGTAAGCAGAACGCAAAGATATTTATTCGATAACTTTGTTTTCACCCTCTCACTTGCTGAAGCGAAATTTACAGAAGTTTAATTTTTTCGACAATTGGTTTTTAGCCCAACAGTAGACTTTAATCT
>NZ_JADBQK010000006.1:380265-413774 GCF_014895885.1 Enterobacter cloacae complex sp. P17RS | reverse complement strand
CGTAAGGTGCGGGGTTTTTTGCTTTGTGCGCCGGAAAATGCCGGATGGCGGCTTCGCCTTATCCGGCCTACAGGTTTTGCAGGCCCGGTAAGCGCAGTGCCACCGGGAAATGCTAACCGCACGATCTTACCGGGAAGAGATACAGGAGTAAAAATAAGGTAAGGTTTTGATAAACGCAGAAAAGCAAAAACCCAGCCATAGGCTGGGTTCTTTAAATAGTGGTGCCCGGACTCGGAATCGAACCAAGGACACGGGGATTTTCAATCCCCTGCTCTACCGACTGAGCTATCCGGGCAACGGAGCGCATTAAACCGCAATCGCGCCTTATCGTCAACATTATTTCAGGAAAAGCTGTTCAACTGCTTAAGTTTGCGGCAATCTGTACGTTTTCACCGTGAAAATGCACAAATCTTCCAGACAATACCGGGCCGTGCGGCAATGCTGATGACAACAGGAGGGCAGTATGGCAAACGACTGGCTTGAGCTCCGTCAGCATGCGGATACCGGCATTGAAACGATTAAAGCGCACTTCGAAGGCCATGCCTTCGATCCCCACTGGCACGATAGTTATCTGGTCGGGATTACCCTTTCAGGCACCCAGCAGTTCCACTGTCGTCGCGAACGCCACCGCAGCCATCCTGGTGATGCGTTCTTACTGGAGCCGGGCGAAATTCACGACGGCGACGCGCCTGTGGAAGGAGGCTTTACCTATCTCACCTTCTATCTTGACGAGCAGTGGCTGACGCGTACCCTCCGTGGATTATATGAAGCCACGCCGGATCGCTACTCGCTTCACTTTGCTCAAACGCTAACGCGAGAACCTCAGCTGGTCCGTTCTATCGGCGAGACGTTTAACGCGTTGCATAGCGATGAGATGAAAATTGTTCAGCAGAGCACAATGGATAAGCTGCTCTCTCAGATCACCTCCCATTGCCACTGGCGTAAGAAACTCCCGTCGCAGCTACAGAGCGCTGCCGTGGCGCACCGCGCACGCGACTATCTTTATGCGCATATCGGCGAGAACGTGGGGTTGTCAGACCTTGCGCGCGAGACGGGCACGGATCGCTTTACGCTGACGCGCTGTTTTAAGCGCGAGTTCAACCTGGCACCGCACGCCTGGCTTATTCAACTGCGTCTGGCAAAGGCGCGACAGCTGCTGGCGCATGGCGAACAGCCTGTTAATGTGGCTACAGCGCTCGGTTTTGCCGACCAAAGCCATCTGGGACGCTGGTTCCAGCGTGCATACCGCATTTCCCCTGCCCACTACCGCCGGTTGTGCACAAACCTTCCAGACGTTTCCAGAAAATAGCGGCACAGTAATGGCTCTAACAAAAAAGGAGCCATCTGTGAGTCTGATGCCTTATCTGCTGTTTGCCTTTGTCGCGTCGATAACGCCCGGCCCGACGAATATCCTCGTTCTCACTAACAGCCAGCACTTTGGTGTTAAAAATACCATTCCCGCCATTTTGGGTGGATGTATTACGGCGAGTCTGATTGTGCTGATATCGGGGGCCGGCGCCGGGGAGGTGCTGCGTCAGTTTCCTCTGATACGCCAGGCAATGAGTTGGGCGGGCGTGCTGTGGCTAACCTGGATGAGCTGGCAACTGTATCGGGCGCCTGCGGCGAATCTCTCTGAGAAGACGCCTCATCGCTTCACCGCGCAAGCCGCAGCGCTGCTGCAGATGGTGAATCCGAAAACGTGGATGATGGCGCTGGCAGTAGTGAGTCTTTTTGCTCCCGCGAGCATTCATCCGTTAAGAGATATTGCGCTGATGGCGCTATGGTTCTTACTGATTTCTGTGATGTGCCTGATGTGCTGGGCGTGGCTGGGGAAGGCGGTAAACCGGGTGTTTCGCACCACCGTGGCGATGGTGCGGTTTCAGCGCATGATGGCGCTATGTCTGCTCGTCTCCGCCTGGGCGGGCATGCTGGTCTAGGTTAACGCCCCGCCCATACGACACTGGGCAAAGCGCAGAATGTCTTCCGCCAGGCGGTGCGCCGTATCCACATCGGCCTGGCTACGGTTCACCAGCATGCGGCTCAGGCAACCCTCCAGTACGAGCTCCATCTGCTTAGCGACCATTGCCGGGTCATCCACTTCAAGCGTTGTCAGCAGTTCGTGGGTGAAGTCATGCGCCGCACGTTTTTGCTGATCCGCCAGCTGGTGTATTGGATGGCCAGGATCGGGATAAAACGTACAGGCAGCAATAAACAGGCAGCCTGGATAACGATTGTTGCTGACGCACTCTGTCAGGGCGGTGTAGCGCGCTAACAGTTTTTGCTCAGCGGTCAGCTCTTCATTCAACATTAGCTGCCTGCGCCAGATATCCACCTGCTGGCTAAGATAGCGTAGGGCATCATAAAGCAGCGCCTCTTTATCCGGCCAGAAGCGCTTAAGCTCATCCAGAGGGTAATCGATACGGTCGGCTACCATCTCAAGCGTGGTGCTGGCGATCCCTTGAATCTCAAGTAGTTGCAGGGCTTGTCCCAGTACGTCTTCGCGTTGCACGGTTATCTCCTCCGCTATTCCCAACGGTATGTCCCGTCTAAAGTGTTGTTTACGGTTGGCGATTGCGCAAATGCGCGCTGAATGCCGGTGCGTCCATAAACCCGGTTACACGCTGTTCTGGCAGCTCTTCCCCCTGCTCATTGAAGAACAGAATGGTTGGCAGCCCGAGTACGGTAAGGTGTTTAAGCAGGGCCTTATCCTGCGCATTGTTGGCTGTGACGTTTGCCTGAAGGAGTACCGTCTCTTTCAGGGCATTTTGCACCTGAGGATCGCTAAAGGTGTATTTTTCAAACTCTTTGCAGGCAACACACCAGTCGGCATAGAGGTCGAGCATCACCGGTTTGCCTTTTGCCTGCGCCAGCGCGCTGTTGAGCTCATCGACGTTCTTAACGTGTATAAAGTTTAAATGTGCCTGCGTCTGGCCCACAGGCGAGCCGAACGCCCAATCCTGAAGCGGGCGCACGCTCACCAACGCGGCGGCGAGCAGGAGAATTTGCACCAGACGCATCCACGCTTTTTTTGCCCCCAGGCTGACGATAAACGCCCAAGAGAAGAACGCCACGCCGAGCATGGCCCACAGGCGCAAACCCCACGCGTCACCCATGATGCGCTCCAGCAGGAACACCGGGAGCGCCAGGATGACAAAGCCGAACGCGGTTTTCACCGTCTCCATCCACGGGCCGCTCTTCGGCAGTAGGCGGTTGCCAAACACCGTCACCAGAATCAGCGGCAGGCCCATCCCCAGCGCGTAAAGATACAGCGTACCCCCGCCGAGCCACATATTACCGCTCTGGGCGATGTACAGCAGGATAGCGCTCAGCGGTGCTGTAGTGCAGGGGGAACAAATCAACCCGGCGATGGCGCCCATTGCGAACACGCCGCCCGCAGAGCCACCCTGCTGGCGATTGCTCATCAGCGTTAAGCGGGTTTGCAGCGAAGAGGGCAGCTGAAGCGTGAACAGGCCAAACATCGACAGCGCCAGCAGAATAAATACGGCTGACAGGCCGATTAGCACGTAAGGGTGCTGAAGCGCTGCCTGGAACTGCAGTCCGGCCGCGGCGACCACGAGGCCGAGCGCGGTATAGGTGAGCGCCATGCCCTGCACATAAATAAAGGCCAGGAGCAGCGCCCGGGCGGTAGAAAGACGCTGTGTGCCGCCCAGTACAATCCCGGAGATAAGCGGGTACATCGGCAGGACACAAGGGGTAAAGGCAATGCCGATACCAATCAGTAAGGCCCAAAGTGCTGAGAACGGCAGAGCAGAAGCAGCTTCGGCTTCGCCTTCATCCCTCATCCTTGCCCTCTCCCCTGAGGGGAGAGGGGAGGCCGCCGCTTTAACTTCATTAAGCGGAACGACCTTCGTTTCAGGGGGGTAGCAGAAGCCCGCGTCGGCACAGCCCTGATACGTAACCGTCAGCGTGGCATCTTTATCCGCCTGATTCACCGTGACGGGCACGCTTAAGCGCTGGCGATAAATTTCACTTTTACCGTAGAACTCGTCCTCATGCCATTCGCCAGCGGGCATCTGCAATGCGCCAACGTTAGCCTTTGCCGGCGTGATGCTGACCTGCTTGCGGTAGAGGTAGTAACCCTCTTTCACCTGCCAGGTCAGATTGAGATCGTGCTGGTTTTGCTGAAAGTCGAAAATGAACGCCTGGTCGGCGGGAATGAAGTTCGAACGGCCGGGCGCGTCAAACAAACCGGCAAATACTGACGTGCTGCACAGCAGCAGGATCAGCGTAAAGAAGCGTTGAGCCATGAGAGATAGTCGTTATCGCCGTGGACCACTGGCAGCACCAGCAGCTCCGGGGTTTGATAAGGATGATGAGACTTGAGGCAGTCAAGGAGCGCCTGCTGATTCGCCAGATTGGTTTTGAGCAACATCTGGACTTCATACTCCTGCTCCAGCTTGCCTTCCCAGTAATAAAGGGAGGTCGCGCCGGGGAGCAGCGTGACGCAGGCAGCCAGTTTTTCGGCCAGCACTTTGGCGGCGAGATCCTGGGCAGAGGCTTCATCAGGGGCGGTACAAAGTACGACAACAGCATCAGGCGTGTTCACAGTCGACCTCCTCATCACGAAAGTCTTCACTATATCACGCCATGCGATTGGTCATTAATGAAACGGGCCGCAGAGCGGCCCGATTTTAACTATTTTTACAACGGCTAACCGTTTACAGCACAATGCCACCGATGATAAAGCCGAGGACGACGCAAAGCGTAATCGCCACCACGCCCGGGATCAGGAACGCGTGGTTAAACACGTACTTACCGATGCGGGTTGAGCCGGTGTCATCCATCTCAACCGCGGCCAGCAGGGTTGGGTAGGTTGGTAGCACGAACAGGGCGGAAACGGCCGCAAAAGAGGCAATCGCCGTCAGCGGCGTCACGCCCAGCATCAGTGCCGCAGGCATCAGCGCTTTGGTGGTGGCAGCCTGAGAGTAAAGCAGCGTCGCGGCAAAGAACAGTACCACCGCCAGCAGCCACGGGTAGTTGTGCAGCAGGTCGCCGGCAACGGTCTGGATGTCGCTGATGTGCGCTTTCACGAAGGTGTCTCCGAGCCACGCCACGCCCAGTACGCACACGCAGGCGCTCATACCGGATTTGAAGGTGCTGGCGTTCAGCACTTCGCTGGTGTCGATTTTACAGGTGATGCTAATCAGCGTGGCGATGGTCAGCATGAATACCACAATCGCTTCGTTACGCGGCAGCACCGGGTTCTGGATCAGCCCCACGGTGTCGCTGATGGCGGTCGCGTAGAACATCACGGCGACGATACCGATCAGGAACAGCAGCACGGAGCGTTTCGCGTGTGGCTTCAGCTCGAAGACCTGGCTACCGCGCAGGCTCACTTCACCTTTTGCCAGACGCTCCTGGTAAACCGGATCGTCTTTCAGCTCGGCACCCAGGAAGTTACACAGCACGGCGGTAATCATCACCGCAATCAGCGTGACCGGAATACAGATCGCCAGCAGCGTCAGGTAGCTCACGCCCATCGGCTCAAGGATACCCGCGAAGAAGACTACGGCGGCTGAGATTGGCGACGCGGTGATCGCAATCTGCGACGCAACCACGGCAATAGAAAGCGGACGAGACGGGCGAATCCCCTGTTCTTTTGCCACCTCGGTGATCACCGGCAGCGTGGAGAACGCCGTGTGGCCGGTTCCCGCGAGAATGGTCATAAACCAGGTCACCAGCGGGGCAAGGAAGGTGATGTATTTCGGATGGCGGCGCAGCATGCGCTCCGCCAGGCTCACCAGGTAGTCCATACCGCCTGCCACCTGCATGGCCGCAATAGCGGCAATAACCGCCATGATGATTTCGATAACGTCAAAAGGGATTGCGCCGGGTTTAATCTGAAAGATAAGGGTAAGTACGAGCACCCCGAGACCGCCGGCAAAACCAATGCCGATACCCCCGAGCCGCGCGCCCAAATAAATCGCCAACAGGACGATGACGAGTTCTGCTCCAAACATAAAGACCTGCCTTGCTTATTAACAAGTTGATATTGAATTGTTGTATTTAGGTAACGCCTAAAAAGAAAAAAGGCACGTCACAAGTGACGTGCCTTTCGGAAGCCTAGCCTGAACTGTTACTGTTCGCTTTCATCGGTATATCGTTTCGCTTTATATGCCGGATGCATCAGGTTCTGGGCCGAGAAGATATCGTCCAGCTCGGCTTCGGTCAACAGTCCACGCTCCAGCACGACTTCACGCACGCTCTTACCGGTTTCGGCGCAAATCTTACCAACGATGTCACCGTTGTGGTGGCCGATGAACGGGTTGAGATAAGTAACGATCCCGATGGAGTTATAAACATAGCCTTCACAGACTTCTTTATTCGCGGTGATGCCGTTAATGCATTTTTCCAGCAGGTTGTAGCAGGCGTTAGTCAGGATGTGAATGGATTCAAACATCGCCTGGCCAATCACCGGCTCCATCACGTTCAGCTGCAGCTGACCGGCTTCGGAGGCCATGGTCACGGTGGTGTCGTTACCAATCACCTTGAAGCAAACCTGGTTCACCACTTCTGGCACTACCGGGTTAACTTTGGCTGGCATAATGGAAGAACCCGCCTGCAACTCTGGCAGGTTGATTTCGTTCAGGCCAGCGCGCGGGCCGGAGGAGAGCAGGCGCAGGTCATTACAGATTTTGGACAGTTTCACCGCCAGACGTTTCAGGGCGCTGTGTACCATTACGTACGCGCCGCAGTCGGATGTGGCTTCAATCAGGTCTTCCGCAGGCACCACCGGCAGGTTAGACACTTCCGCCAGCTTCTGAACCGCCAACTGCTGATAGCCATCCGGGGTGTTCAGACGCGTACCGATGGCGGTTGCGCCCAGGTTCACTTCCAGCAGCAGCTCGGAGGTGCGCAGCAGGTTTTTGGTCTCTTCGTTCAGCAGCACGTTAAACGCGTGGAATTCCTGACCGAGGGTCATTGGCACCGCGTCCTGCAGCTGGGTACGGCCCATTTTCAGAATGTCCTGGAACTCAACGGCCTTACGCTGGAAGCCATCGCCCAGCTGGTTGATCGCGTCGACCAGTTTGACCACGGAGGCATACACCGCGATACGGAAGCCGGTTGGGTAGGCGTCGTTGGTGGACTGGCATTTGTTAACGTGGTCGTTCGGGTTGAGGTACTGGTATTCACCTTTCTGGTGGCCCATCAGCTCAAGGCCGATGTTTGCCAGTACTTCGTTGGTATTCATGTTGACGGAGGTACCCGCGCCGCCCTGATAGACGTCAACCGGGAACTGGTCCATGCATTTGCCGTTGTTCAGCACTTCATCGCAGGCAGCGATAATCGCATTTGCCGCGCTTTTAGGAATGGTTTGCAGCTCTTTGTTCGCCAGCGCTGCGGCTTTCTTCACCATCACCATGCCACGGACAAACTCAGGGATATCGCTGATTTTGCTGTTGCTGATGTAGAAGTTTTCAATCGCTCTCAGAGTGTGAACACCATAGTAGGCATCCGCTGGAACTTCCCTGGTACCCAACAAGTCTTCTTCGATACGAATGTTGTTTAACATGTGAACCTTCTTTTCAAGCTGCCGATGGATTGTACTAAACACACAACATATATGTGGTTTTGAATATTTTCTGACCGACGATTATTCCCTCAATCGGCCAGATGTTCGAGATCATATGCTGATGATAGCGAATTGCCGTAAGCTGGATCACTTATTATCGACCCGATTCCATGATAATTATTAATCTGTGAAATGTGTCACCGCTTTAATATTTCCGAAAAAAATATCCGTGCAAACCGATTGAATTTTGGCTAACCGTCTCCATCTCTTACAGACGCGTGACGCGAACACATTCAGACAGGGGCCAGATGGCACCTGCCACACAGGAGATGCCAGTGCGCTGGATACCGTTTATTGCTTTCTTTCTCTATGTTTACATTGAGATTTCTATTTTCATTCAGGTAGCTCATGTGCTGGGCGTCCTGCTGACGCTGATTCTGGTGATCTTCACCTCCGTCATCGGCATGTCGCTGGTGCGTAATCAGGGTTTCAAAAATTTCCTGATAATGCAGCAGAAAATGGCCGCAGGCGAAAGCCCGGCAGAAGAGATGATCAAAAGCGTGTCGCTGATTATTGCTGGCCTGCTGCTGATCCTGCCGGGGTTCTTCACCGACTTCCTCGGCCTGCTGTTGCTGTTGCCGCCGGTGCAGAAGCACCTGACCATGAAGCTGCTGCCGCACCTGCGCTTCAGGCGCATGCCGGGCGGCGGGTTCAGCACAGGGCCAGGGGATACCTTCGAAGGGGAGTATCAGCGCAAGGATGAACAGCGCGACCGTTTAGACCATAAAGACGATCGATAATTTTTTTGCCCGGTGGCTTCGCTTACCGGGCCTACGGATTTTTCCGCTTCGGTAAAAACGCCCACAGCCCCGCCAGCATGACGATGGCGTACATACTCTTCCATCCCACCATCGCCAGTAGCAGCAGGCACAGCACGCCCCCGACGACCGCCAGTGCTTTATAGCGACCTTTCAGCAGACGACAGCCCGCCAGCATGCACAGCAGGTAGATCATGATGAAAATACCGTTGGCGTAGATAATTAGAGCATCGAGGTTGATATCGAGAAGATAAATACCCAGCGAGCTCAGGACGCAGCAGCCCAGCACGGCATTCAGCGCATTCATAGGGAGTTGACGTTTAGACAACCGCGCGAGGCGGCTCTCAGGTTTGTAGCGCGCCTGTGACCACACCAGACGGGCGAAGCTCTGGATATAAATGTTGAGGCTGGCAAAGCAGGCGAGATAGCCAATCACACAGGCCACCCATAGCGCCTTCACGCCGAAAAGTTTAACCACGATACCCGGTAGCGATGCGGCGGCGGCTTTATCTTCGCCGAACGCGTTGAAGTGCAGCACCAGCACGGTACAGGCCCAATATACGGTGCCCGCCAGCAGTAAACCAATCATCAGAGCGCGGGGAAAATCACGCTCGGGCTGTTTAAACTCGGATGCCAGGTGAGCGAACGCTTCAAGGCCAACAAAACACCAGAACATGACGGATAACGCAGCGAAAAGCTGTGAATGGTCGATATCGTTTATCACAGGGAAGGGGATATCTGCTACGGTAATGTTACCCGCAAACCAGATGGCGACGATCAGCACGACGATCAATGCTGCAACCAGCGTTTGCAGATTCGCGCTTGAACTGGCTCCGCGCGAGCCCACCCACCAGACGATCGCCAGCGTACCCAGTTCAGCCAGCAGCAGTTGCTCATCGTGCCAGCCAAACAGCGCCTGTCCAAAGCCGGTGGCGATATGCAGGGCTGCCGGAAGGCCAACGGGTATTACCGACAAAAACAGCCAGCCGGTTACGCGCTCCATGCGCGGACCAAACGCCATGCCGACAAAATGCGCCACGCCGCCCGCGCTGGGGAAGTGCCGCCCGAGTATGGCAAACACAATCGCCACCGGGAACACCAGCAGGATCAGCACCGGCCATGCCCAAAGACTGTTATTTCCGGCGACCAGCGCCGCCAGTGCCGGTACGGCAAACACGCCGGTACCTAACAAGGAGGTTGAAAGCAGGCCAACGCCCTGCGCCAGCCCCAGCTCCTGCCTGAGTCCACTCATTTACCTTGCCCTGCCACCATCAAAAGAGAGTGGATGGTAACACTTTCGCAAATTTTTTTTCGATTCCCCCTTGAAGGGGTAAAAAGCTATCCCCATCTCTCAGGGCACTAGTCGGAAAACCGCATGCGGGCCGGCGTCATCCATAACTGATAATGACTTTCTCAAAGGAGAGCTATCAATGAGTATTCGTCCGTTACATGATCGTGTGATCGTCAAACGTAAAGAAGTTGAAACCAAGTCTGCTGGCGGCATCGTTCTGACCGGTTCTGCAGCAGCCAAATCAACGCGTGGCGAAATCATCGCTGTCGGTAAGGGCCGCATCCTGGAAAACGGAACTGTGCAGCCGCTGGACGTTAAAGTTGGTGACATCGTAATTTTCAACGATGGCTACGGCGTGAAATCCGAGAAGATCGACAATGAAGAAGTGTTGATCATGTCCGAGAGCGACATTCTGGCAATTGTTGAAGCGTAATTTACGCACGAGAATTTGAGGAAATAAGAACATGGCAGCTAAAGACGTAAAATTCGGTAACGACGCTCGTGTAAAAATGCTCCGCGGCGTAAACGTACTGGCAGATGCAGTTAAAGTGACCCTGGGCCCGAAAGGCCGTAACGTAGTGCTGGATAAATCCTTCGGCGCGCCAACCATCACCAAAGATGGTGTTTCCGTTGCACGTGAAATCGAGCTGGAAGACAAGTTCGAAAACATGGGCGCGCAGATGGTGAAAGAAGTTGCCTCTAAAGCGAACGACGCTGCAGGCGACGGTACCACCACCGCGACCGTACTGGCGCAGGCTATCATCACTGAAGGCCTGAAAGCCGTTGCTGCGGGCATGAACCCAATGGATCTGAAACGTGGTATCGACAAAGCTGTCGCATCCGCTGTTGAAGAACTGAAAGCGCTGTCCGTACCGTGCTCTGACTCTAAAGCCATTGCTCAGGTTGGTACTATCTCCGCTAACTCCGACGAAACCGTAGGTAAACTGATCGCTGAAGCGATGGATAAAGTCGGTAAAGAAGGCGTGATCACCGTTGAAGACGGTACCGGTCTGGAAGACGAACTGGACGTGGTTGAAGGTATGCAGTTCGACCGCGGTTACCTGTCCCCATACTTCATCAACAAGCCAGAAACTGGCGCTGTTGAGCTGGAAAGCCCGTTCATCCTGCTGGCTGACAAGAAAATCTCCAACATCCGTGAAATGCTGCCAGTGCTGGAAGCCGTTGCGAAAGCAGGCAAGCCGCTGGTTATCATCGCTGAAGATGTTGAAGGCGAAGCGCTGGCGACCCTGGTGGTTAACACCATGCGTGGCATCGTGAAAGTGGCTGCGGTTAAAGCACCTGGCTTCGGCGATCGCCGTAAAGCAATGCTGCAGGATATCGCTACCCTGACCGGTGGTACCGTGATCTCCGAAGAGATCGGTATGGAGCTGGAAAAAGCGACCCTGGAAGACCTGGGCCAGGCGAAACGCGTTGTGATCAACAAAGACACCACCACCATCATCGACGGTGTGGGTGAAGAAGCCGCTATTCAGGGCCGTGTTGGTCAGATCCGTAAGCAGATCGAAGAAGCCACTTCCGATTACGACCGTGAAAAACTGCAGGAGCGCGTAGCGAAACTGGCTGGCGGCGTTGCGGTAATCAAAGTGGGTGCGGCGACCGAAGTTGAAATGAAAGAGAAGAAAGCACGCGTTGACGATGCCCTGCACGCGACCCGTGCTGCGGTAGAAGAAGGCGTAGTTGCTGGTGGTGGTGTTGCGCTGGTGCGTGTAGCCGCTAAGCTGGCTGGCCTGACCGCTCAGAACGAAGACCAGAACGTGGGTATCAAAGTTGCGCTGCGTGCAATGGAAGCTCCTCTGCGTCAGATCGTGTCCAACGCCGGTGAAGAGCCGTCTGTGGTTGCGAACAACGTGAAAGCGGGCGAAGGTAACTACGGTTACAACGCGGCAACTGAAGAATACGGCAATATGATCGACTTCGGTATCCTGGACCCAACTAAAGTGACCCGTTCTGCTCTGCAGTACGCGGCATCTGTAGCTGGCCTGATGATCACGACCGAGTGCATGGTAACCGACCTGCCAAAAGGCGACGCGCCTGACTTAGGTGCTGCTGGTATGGGCGGCATGGGTGGAATGGGCGGCATGATGTAATTATGTTGTTCTGAACCTCTCAGAACGAACCCCGGGCAGAAATGTCCGGGGTTTTTTATTGCTGCTACTCAAATGTTCCCTTCACGCATGCTGCGCCTTCGCACACCATCTGGCGGCCTTTCGCCCAGACCTCGCGGATCTTCAGGTCATCCGTCAGCACCAGGAAATCGGCATCGCATCCGGGCGCGAGCCGCCCCTTATGCTCCAGCCCGAGAAACTCCGCTACGTTACGCGTAAACGGCAGAAGCGCCTCCTCCAGCGGCAGGTGATACCGGCTGACCAGTTGCTGCAGCGTCTGAGGCAGAGATTCGAACCCGGCTACGCCAATGCCCACCAGATTACCGTTCGCGTCAAAATTCGGTTGGCTGCCGTTACCGTCCGAGCTGAGCGTAAGCCGGTTAAACGGCACCTGCGATTCACGGGCCGTCGCGATGGCGGTGGCGGCATCAATGGGCTCACGAATGCTGGTGGTGATGTCGATATAGCCCCCATCACGGGCATAATCCAGCGCGGCGAGGAACAGCGCCTGGTCGCGGTTAACGTGGGTTGGCAGCAGCTTCGTGCGTGGCACGTCGGCGTTTTTCAGGATGTTAAGCAGTGGCTCCAGCAGCTTCGGGCTGTTGCCGAGATGAAACACGGATATGCCCGCTTTGGCGCCCAGCAGCCCGCCGACGCGCGACTGGGCGGCCATATTCGCGAGCTGGTCATCCGCTGGTGCGGAAGAGCGATGGTCGGAAATCGCGCATTTCACGCCGATGATTTTATCAATCAGCGCCACATCCTTTTCGATGCTGCCGGTAATCGTCGGAGAAGGCAGCCCATACGCGCCTGTCAGCATCCACGCGCTGATCCCTTCATGCTCAAGCGCCCGCGTTTTTGCCAGCAGAGATTCGGGATGGCGGGTCACGCCGTCGGTACCCAGCAGGCCAACAACGGAGGTGATGCCCGCCGCCACCAGCGCGGACAACCGTACCTCCGGCGTCCGGGTGTGCGGACCGGCTTCACCGCCGCCGCCGATCAGGTGTACGTGCTGATCGATAAAGCCCGGGCAAACCACCGCCCCGGCGAGATCGGTTTCAGGACAGTTAAGCCGCATTGCTGCGCGATCCGTTTTTTCAATCGCGACGATTTTTCCCCCGGCGATCAGCAGATCGCAACGTCCCTGATCCTCCGGCGCGTAAAGGTGCACATTGCGGAAAAGATGGGGTTCCAGCACTGAAAAATCCATTTTTATCTCCTCAGAAGAGTAGCTGCATTACCCACATTGAGAGCAGGGCGTTAATGACGCAGACGGTAATGATGTGTGGATAATACTTCGGGTTAACGCCTGCGGTGCCCAGGCAGCGGCCGGTGTTTTGCACCGGATTGCCCATCAGATAGATGGCGGGCAGCAGAACGGTGGCATCGTGGCCGTTGAGCGTGCCGGCAGCCACCAGGCTGGCGCAAACCCCCACGCCGCCGCCCATACTCATCACCGAGGCCAGCAGGACCGTTGCCGCCGCGCCCGGAAGCCCCCACAGGGCCATAATTGGCTCGCAAATATTGCCAACAATATCCAGCAGGCCGGTCACCTTGAGCGCCTGAATGATGACAAACGCCATAACCACGTTCGGCAGCAGGCTGGTGGTGGCGATGGTAAAGCCTCGGCGGGCGCCATCGATAAACATGTCCATGATATTTTTACGCGGCTGGGCGATCATTTTTTTCCTCCTGAATACGACGGTCTTCCATGTGAGCGATCCACAGACGCAGGAGGTTCGCGCCAACAAATTTAAACATCAGTATGACGGCCAGCGGCGTGATTACCGGGACGGTAATAAACGTGAAGAGTGCGGCGCCGGAAGAAAAATAGTTGGTAATGATGGCGCTACCGCTGGTCTGGAAGGTGGCGAAAATGGCGCGCTCGCGATCGGTAATAGCCCCTTCGTCGGTCAACTCTTTGGTCATCCCTGCTGCGGCATCGGTATTTTGCAGGTTGGCGATGAGGGCCAGAGAGCAGACGCCCGGTACGCCAAGCAGTGGGCGCAAAATGGGCGTCATCAGCTGTTGCGCGGCACGCAGCCCGCCCAGCCCCTCGGTGACGGCAATGATCCCGAGCGATAAAATGACCGAAGGCGCCAGTTCAAGGGCAAATAAGAAACCGTCTTTCGCCCCCGTGCCGCCCTCACCGCGAAACGTTAGCGCGCCGTTCACTGGACCGAAGCTGCCGTTTAGGACGGTAAAATCCAGCACGCGCCACCATTCGGTACTTTTGGCGAAAAAGCCTGAGAAAAATACGATGGTGAGCACAAACGCCAGATAGCCCACCCATGTTACCTTTTCCTCTCCTGAGGATGATGCACTCATGAAACCCCCTGTTTTAATCGCGTACAAAAGTTGTACGTCGCAACACTAAAAACGATCGAGGGCTAAAACACGATATCCCAAAGGGCATTATCAGAATTCATTTAAGATGTCGGAGGAGTGATGTACGGAATCCGGCTCGCAGAAATGCGCGGGGATTTTTCTTTTAGTCATCTTTTAGGTATAAGATTTACACACGGACAATTACTGTCCAGCTTATTGAAAACGAGGAATAACATGCGCGTAAAAGTCTGTGCAGGGATCGTAGGAGCAGCGTTGCTGCTGGCGGGTTGTAGCTCCAGCAATGAACTGTCGGCAGCGGGCCAGGGCGTTCGCTTTGTGGAAGATAAGCCAGGCAGCGAATGCCAGCTGTTAGGCACGGCCACCGGTGAACAAAGTAACTGGATGTCGGGTCAGCATGGTGAAGAAGGTGGCTCTATGCGCGGCGCGGCGAATGCCCTGCGTAACCAGGCTGCTGCAATGGGGGGGAACGTGATTTACGGCGTGAGCAGCCCGACGCAAGGAATGCTCTCCAGCTTCGTGCCAACGGCCAGCCAGATGAGCGGCCAGGTCTATAAGTGCCCGAACTGAGTTTACTTGCTGATGGCGCTGCGCCCCACCTCGTAGGGCAGGTAAGCGTAGCGCCACCTGCCTTTTAGCGCTGCCGCAGTTGCAAATCCAGCGGCGTCTTACTCGGCTCTCCGCCAATCTCGCGTGCCAGCTTCGGCACCATATAACCTGAAACCAGCGTTAACAGCTCGCGCATAATCTGTCGGGCTTCTTCATCCGTCACCATGAAATGCGCCGCGCCCTGCACGCGATCCAGTACGTGCAGGTAATAGGGCATCACGCCTGCGTCAAACAAGGCATTGCTGAGATCGGCCAGCACCCGGGCGCTGTCGTTCACACCGCGCAACAATACGCTCTGGTTGAGCAGCGTCACGCCCGCCTTACGCAGACGCGCCATTGCCGCGCGAAATTCATCGTCGATCTCGTTCGCGTGGTTGATATGGTTTACCAGCAGCACCTGTAGACGTGACTGCTCCAGGCGCGTGACCAGGGCGTCGGTTATACGCGCCGGGATGACGATCGGTAAACGGCTGTGAATGCGCAGACGCTTAATGTGCGGGATGGCTTCAAGCTGCGTCAAAAGCCAGTCCAGTTCATGATCTTTTGCCATCAGCGGGTCACCGCCGGAAAAAATAATCTCATCCAGCTCTGGATGGGCGGCGATATAGTCCAGCGCAACCTGCCAGTTGCGCTTATTTCCCTGGTTTTCGGCATACGGGAAGTGCCGACGGAAGCAGTAACGACAATTTACCGCACAGCCGCCTTTTACCAGCAGCAGGGCGCGATTGAGATATTTGTGCAGTAAACCCGGCACCACGCTGTTTTGCTCTTCCAGCGGATCGGTGCTGTAGCCCGGCGCTGTAATAAACTCATCCTGCGACGTAAGGGTTTGTTTTAATAAAGGATCGTCAGGGTTGCCTTTTTCCATGCGCGCAACAAACGCGCGGGGAACACGCAGGGCGAAAAGTCGCTTTGCCTCACGGCCAGCAAGCAACTCCGGGTGCTGATCGAGGTCTAAAAGACGCAGCAATTCATCAGGACTGGTGATTACATCGGCAAGTTGCGATAACCAATCTTCTCTGGATGGGGTGTTTAGGGTTACAATATGCGCCATTTTGTGGCTTAGCTACCAGTTAACAAATTTAGAGGGCCTTATGGCAACGTACTATAGCAACGATTTTCGTGCTGGTCTTAAAATCATGATGGACGGCGAACCGTACGCGGTTGAAGCCAGCGAATTCGTTAAACCAGGTAAAGGCCAGGCATTCGCACGCGTTAAGCTGCGCCGCCTGCTGACCGGTACCCGTGTTGAGAAAACCTTCAAATCTACTGACTCCGCTGAAGGCGCTGATGTTGTCGATATGAACCTGACTTACCTGTACAACGACGGTGAGTTCTGGCACTTCATGAACAACGAAACCTTCGAGCAGCTGTCTGCTGATGCGAAAGCGATTGGCGATAACGCGAAGTGGCTGCTGGATCAGGCTGAGTGCATCGTGACCCTGTGGAACGGCCAGCCTATCGCCGTTACCCCACCAAACTTTGTTGAGCTGGAAATCGTTGAAACCGATCCAGGTCTGAAAGGTGACACCGCGGGTACTGGCGGCAAGCCAGCAACGCTCTCCACCGGCGCTGTGGTGAAAGTACCGCTGTTCGTACAGATCGGTGAAGTGATCAAAGTGGATACTCGCTCCGGCGAATACGTATCCCGCGTGAAGTAATTTACGTCATGATTCGAGGCGCAGCGCCCGCTGCGCCTGATTTTTGCAGGCAGGGATGATGAAACGTACCGTTAAAATTCTGCTTCTGTTAGCGCTCTCCAGCGTACTGCTTTCCGGCTGTAACACCGCCCGTGGCATGGGGGAAGATATCCAGGACCTCGGTCATATCATTTCTCACGCAGCCAGCTAAGTCCGTCTAATTTTCCTAAAATTGCTTCCTTTTCCGTCAATCGGCGGGATCTTGTCTATTCTTAAGTTGCTATACACAAAACAACTTTGGCTATAAAAGGAAGATATTATGGTTAAGAAAACAATTGCAGCGATCTTTTCTGTCCTCGTGCTTTCCTCCGTGTTGACTGCATGTAATACCACCCGCGGCGTAGGGGAAGATATCTCCGACGGTGGTAACGCGATTTCTGGTGCAGCAACTAAAGCTCAGAACTAATGAAGCATGGACGGTACGGCATGTGAGTTTCACCGTACCGTCAATTCTCTGCTTCCTGCAGGGATAAAAACGGTGAAAAGCGTGTATCCATATGCAGCTTCATGCGGATATTGCGTTTATAGGTATAAACCGTTTTTCCGTTAATGCTCAGGTGAGCGGCTATCTTTTGGTTGCTCGCGCCGTCCATCCATAACGTCAACACTTTCTCCTCCTGTCGTGTCAGCAAGGGGGCGGCCACCGTCGGGCGGTACGTGCTTGCGCGCGAAATTAACGCGTCATTGATAACCGTCGCGATTTCCTCAAGAGGGGCATTTTTCATTAGCGAAGACCAGACCGGGAAGTTCCCGAGCCAGGTCGCCAGGTCCTTGTCCTCTCCCGATTGCAGCATAATAAAAGGTAATTTTTCGCTGGCGTTCAGCAAGGAAGAGAGTTGCTGGAAATGGTGAATATCCTGCCTGAAACCATGCAGGTCAGCGATGACCAGCTCAGGTTTCCATTGCAGAATGTGCTCCCTGGCGAGGAATAGATTGTTCAGCCCGGTCACAACGTAGTGCCCCGGGAACAAACCGGAATGATTGAGCCATGCTTCAAACCCGGTGCGGGTGAAGTGACAACGGTCAATCAAAAGAATCTTGAACATATTTTATTCGCAGTCGGCTAGTGGTTTGGCTTCCTGCCATCAGAAAGCACATCATCATAGAGAAGTCCGATGAGCTATAAATGCCTGAACTCCGCGCCATACTGCGGCTATTTCTGGGCTTAACGCGTTCATCAGAAAATGATTGAAAAAAAATCGCACGCTAACCAAAATATGGGGTGTTATCTGCCTTGCGGGACGACCCGTAAGCGCTTCCTTCATCGGGGACGGCCCCAACTGTTTTTAAGTTAAGGAGCCCGAGATGTCCTGGATTATTCTCTTTATTGCTGGTCTGCTCGAAGTGGTATGGGCGATTGGTCTCAAGTACACCCACGGATTTACCCGCCTGACGCCCAGCGTTATTACCGTTACGGCGATGATCGTGAGCATTGTTCTGCTATCGTGGGCAATGCGTTCTCTGCCCGTGGGAACGGCCTATGCCGTCTGGACGGGGATCGGTGCCGTAGGCGCGGCGATTACCGGCATTCTGCTGCTGGGTGAGTCAGCGAGCCTGGCGCGCATCGCCAGCCTCGCTCTGATTGTTGCCGGTATCATTGGGCTGAAGCTCAGTACCCATTAACGGGGCTGTTTTACCCAAATAAGTTTCGACACATCAAACCCCTGTCGGGTCGCGACGTCCAGCATCTGCTGTTTCATTTCTGACGAAATAGTTGGCGTGCGGGAAAGTATCCACAGATAGTCGCGATCCGGCCCGCAGACCAGCGCGTGACGGTACTCTCTGTCGAGCGCTATCACGTTATAGCCGCCATAAAACGGGCCGAAGAAAGAAACTTTGAGCGCGGCCCGTCGCGGGTCGCCAGTGAAGTAGGCTTTCCCGACCGACTGCTGCCACATCTCACGATCGGGATTATAGCCTCGGTTGATCACCTGAATACCGCCATCATCCATTGGGCTGTAATTAGCAGTAACCTTCTCTAAGCCCTGCTCAAACCGATGGTCGAGGCGCGCGATTTCATACCATGTTCCAAGGAAGCGTTGTGCATCAAAAGGCGTGACGACGGTAACGCCAGGAGGTGGGGTAGGGGAACTGCAGGCCACCACTAAAAACGCGGCTGTCACCGCGGCGATAACAGGCAAAATGCGCATAGGAGTTTCCTTACTGTTTTTTGTTAAGTGTAGATGACGGCAAGGAAAATGTGGTTTTTGTGCGGTGTGTTTCGCCGGGTAAGCGCAGCGCTACCCGGCAATGTTTTACTGCAGCGCGTCGAGGATACGGTATGCCGCCTCAACTCGCGCCGGGTTCGGATAGCTTTTATTCGCCAGCATCACAATGCCGAGCTGCTTTTCAGGAATAAAGGCCACGTAGCTGCCAAACCCGCCGGTGGAGCCCGTTTTGTGCACCCATGAGGCCTTAACCGGGGGAACGGGTGGATTCACTTCTCTCGCAGGCAACGGTGCCAGCGCCACCTTGTTATCACTGCCTCCGACGACGGTTTTGGCATCGACCGGCCAGTTAAGCATCTCCCAACCTAACCCCTGATACATGGCACCCACGCGCCAGTAGCGAGACTGCGCCAGCGTAATGCCTTGCTTCAGGGACGTATCCTGCAGTGCGTCAGGGGCCATATTGGCCATCACCCAGCTCGCCATATCCTGCACGTTGGTTTTCACGCCATATGCCTCTGCCTCCAGCATGCCCGGTGAAACGTGGACCGCTTTACCGTCACGATATCCCCAGGCGTAATGCGTCTCCTCCGCTTTCGGAACGTTAATCCAGGTATGATCCAGCTTGAGCGGCTTAAAGACCCGCGTCGTCATGGCCTGCTCATAGCTCATGCCGGAAGGTTTGACCGCCAGCGCGCCAAAAAGACCGATGCTGGAGTTGGCGTAAAGACGCGTTGTGCCCGGCTTCCACTGAGGCTGCCAGTTTTGATAGAAGCGCAGCAGGGAAGCGTTATCTGTGACCTCATCGGGCACCTGTAAAGGCAGGCCACCGGCGGTGTAGGTTGCCAGATCCAGCATGCGAATCCCTTGCCACTGCTTGCCGGTCAGATCAGGCCAATATTTGGTTACCGGATCGCCCAGCGAAATTTCGCCGCGGGCAATAGCATCGCCCCCCAGCACGCCGGTGAAGGTTTTACTTATAGAGCCCAGCTCGAACAGGGTTTGCGGGGTGACGGGTTTGTTCGCCGCGATATCGGCCTTTCCAAAGGTAAAGTAGTGTGGCTGGCCCTGATAAATCACGGCCACCGCCATGCCTGGAATACCCTGCGCTTTCATCAGGGGCGTAACGTTGCGTTCTACCACGTCAGCCAGCTGTTTTTCCGACATCGGCGCGGCGAGTACAGAGCAGGATGTGCTGAGCAGCAGGGCGCAGCAAAGGAATTTTTTCATCATCAATTATCTTCCATAATAGCAGGTCAAGGGAGTGTCCGGGCCCGGCAGACCGCTGTAGTCTGTTGGATTTGACTATGGCTGACAAACGGTTAAATTTAGCATGAGCTGTTAATTTTTCTAACGGATGGAGCAATGACCCGCAGCTATCTTCCGCTTAATTCGCTTCGCGCCTTCGAAGCGGCCGCCCGGCACCTCAGTTTTACGCATGCCGCGATAGAGCTGAACGTCACTCATTCCGCCATCAGCCAGCACGTTAAGGCGCTGGAGCAGCATCTGAATTGCCAGCTGTTTGTCCGCGTCTCGCGCGGCCTGATGCTGACAACCGAGGGGGAAAATCTGCTGCCGGTGCTGAATGATTCATTCGATCGTATCGCCGGAATGCTGGATCGCTTTGCCAGCCAGCGCGCTCAGGAGAAGCTAAAAATTGGCGTAGTAGGGACTTTCGCCACGGGTATCCTGTTCTCTCAGCTCGCGGACTTTCGCCGCTGTTATCCGCATATCGATCTTCACCTTTCCACCCATAACAACCGCGTCGATCCGGCTGCTGAAGGGCTTGATTATACGATCCGCTACGGCGGTGGTGCGTGGCACGGCACCGAGGCGCAGTTCCTGTGCCCTGCGCCTCTGGCGCCGCTTTGCTCGCCCGAAATCGCCGCCGTGCTCCAGTCTCCGGCCGACATCCTGAAGTTTACCCTGCTGCGCTCTTACCGACGCGACGAATGGTCGGCGTGGATGCAGGCGGCAGGCGAGCATCCTCCGTCGCCAACGCACCGGGTGATGGTGTTTGATTCTTCTGTCACCATGCTGGAAGCCGCACAGGCAGGTATGGGCATTGCCATTGCGCCTGTCGATATGTTTACCCATTTGCTGAACAGCGAGCGCATCGTGCAGCCGTTTACAACGCAAATTGATCTGGGCAGTTACTGGTTAACGAGACTGCAGTCGCGGGCTGAAACGTCCGCAATGCGTGAATTTGCCCAGTGGCTGGTGGGAAAGATGCAGAAATAAAAGGCCCGCCGGATGGCGGGCCAGAAGCGTCAGATAGTGACCACGGCAATCAGCGTCACCACGGTCAGGATGGTTGCCAGCCCGTAGAACACCCATTTACCGCTCGGCACATGGATTTTCAGGTCATGCATCGCATGGTGAATGCGGTGCAGGCCGCACCACAGCGGCAGGACGATCATCAGGAAGATGAACACGCGGCCAATAAAGCTGCTCGCAAACGCCAGCACGCGCTCGTAGCTCAGCGCATCGCCCGGGAACAGCCCCAGCGGCAGCATAATGCCGACCAGCAAGATGATCACCGGGGCGATGATGGCACTCCACATGCCGCCTGCGCCAAACAGGCCCCAGAAGACCGGCTCGTCTGAACGTTTTGGATTTGGATTGATCACAGTAGTCTCCTTACCAGAACAGTGCGACAAACAGAATGACAACCGTGACCAGGATCGTCACTGCCCATAGCCCTTTAATGACTGGCTCCGGCCCCATTTTTTCGTCTTTAATGATGATATTTGCCGCTTTTGGCGCCAGTTCAAACCAGGTTTTGGTATGAAGTAGCGCCGCCGCGAGCGCGATCAGGTTCAGAACCACGATGATTGGGTTTTGCAGGAAACCGACAAAGTTCGCCCAGGTTTCCGGCCCGTGTTTAAGGGCAAAAACGCCATACATTAACTCAAGGCTGAACCAGACCGCCGGTACCGCCGTGCCTTCACGCAGCATATAGAAGCGATAAAACGGCAGGTTTTTCCACCAGGTGGACGGCACAGGCCGCACGTAGGCTTTGCGTTTAGTCGTCATCATGCACTCCTTAGCGTGGTTTCAGGGTAGCGATAAGAAAGTCTTTCGAGCTTTCCACTTTACCCTGCTGAATTGCGGCGGCCGGGTCGACGTGCTTCGGACAGACTTCGGAGCAGTAGCCCACAAACGTACAGGTCCAGACGCCGTTCTGGCCGTTTAGCTGCGCCATACGTTCTTTTTTGCCGTGGTCGCGGCTGTCTTCGTTATAGCGGTGCGCCAGGGTAATGGCGGCCGGGCCGATGAACTCCGGGTTCAGGCCAAACTGAGGACAGGCGGCGTAACACAGGCCGCAGTTGATGCAGCCGGAGAATTGATGGTATTTCGCCATCTGCGCCGGCGTCTGGGTGTTAGGACCCTGGTCCGGCGTGCGCGGGTTGCCGATGATGTACGGCTTAATCGCTTCCAGGCTTTCGATAAAGTGGGTCATATCGACCACCAGATCGCGCTCAATCGGGAAGTTGCCCAGCGCTTCAACCTTAATGCCTTTGGTGTAGTCACGCAGGAAGGTTTTACAGGCCAGCTTCGGCACCTTGTTGACCATCATGCCGCAGGAGCCGCAGATCGCCATGCGGCAGGACCAGCGGTAGCTCAGGTCCGGCGCCAGGTTGTCTTTGATATAGCCGAGCGCATCCAGGAGGGAGGTTTGCTCGTCATAAGGCACTTCGTAGAAAGCGCTGTGGGGGGCGGTATCCACTTCCGGATTGTAGCGCACCACTTCAACTTTCAATTTTTGCATCTCAGCCATTCGCCTTCTCCTTCTTCTCGGCGGCTTCTGCTTCTGCGCCATACACGCGTTTCGCTGGTGGCAGCGTGGTGATTTTCACGTCGCTGTAGTCCAGACGCGTGGTGCCATCCGCATCGCGCCAGGCGAGAGTGTGTTTCAGGAAATTGACGTCGTCACGTTCGGTGCAGCCTTCGTCCAGACGCTGGTGGGCGCCGCGAGACTCTTTACGCGCCAGCGCAGAGTGCGCCATACATTCCGCGACGTTCAGGCCGTGGCCAAGCTCAATGGTATAGAGCAGGTCAGTGTTGAAGACGCTGGAGGTATCGGTGATGCGCACGCGCTTGAAGCGCTCCTGAAGCTCCGCCAGCTTGTCGACGGTTTTCTGCATCAGTTCCGGCGTACGGTAGATACCGCAGCCTTCTTCCATCGACAGGCCCATCTCGTCGCGGATCTTCGACCAGTTCTCGTTGCCTTCCTGGTTCACCAGATCCTTCAGGCGTTTTTCAACGTCTGTGACCTGCGCATCCAGCGCCGCACCGTTTGCTTCGCCTGCGGTCGCCGCACGCTCCATGGCGCGCTCGCCCGCCATGCGGCCAAAGACGACCAGCTCTGCCAGCGAGTTAGAGCCCAGACGGTTGGCGCCGTGCAGGCCGACGGAGGAACACTCGCCCACGGCGAACAGCCCTTTAATGCGGGTTTCACACTGCTGGTCGGTTTCAATCCCGCCCATGGTGTAGTGCGCGGTTGGGCGTACCGGTATCGGCTCTTTCACCGGGTCGACGCCCACGTAGGCTTTTGCCAGTTCGCAGATAAACGGCAGACGCTCCAGCAGTTTCTTCTCGCCCAGGTGACGCAGGTCGAGATAGACCACGTCGCCGCGCGGCGTTGAGATGGTGTTGCCCTTGCGCCACTCGTGCCAGAAGGCCTGAGAAACTTTGTCGCGCGGGCCGAGCTCCATGTATTTGTTCTTCGGCTCGCCGAGCGGGGTTTCCGGGCCCATGCCGTAATCCTGCAGATAACGGTAGCCGTTTTTGTTGACCAGAATACCGCCTTCACCGCGGCAGCCTTCCGTCATCAAAATGCCGGAGCCCGGCAGGCCGGTTGGGTGATACTGCACAAACTCCATATCGCGCAGCGGCACGCCGTGGCTCAGCGCCATGCCCATCCCGTCGCCGGTGACGATGCCGCCGTTGGTGTTGTAGCGATAGACGCGACCCGCACCGCCCGTTGCCATCACCACCGCATTGGCGCGGATCTGGACGAGCGTGCCTTCCATCATATTCATCGCCACCAGGCCACGTGCATGACCGTCGTCGACCAGAATGTCGAGGACAAAATGTTCATCGAAGCGCTGAATTTGTGGGAACTGAAGGGAGGTCTGGAAGAGGGTGTGCAGCATGTGGAAGCCGGTCTTATCGGCGGCGAACCAGGTGCGTTCGATTTTCATGCCACCGAAGCGGCGGACGTTAACGCTGCCGTCCGGGCGGCGGCTCCACGGACATCCCCACTGTTCAAGCTGGGTCATTTCCGTGGGGCAATGGTGAACAAAGTAGTCAACGACATCCTGCTCGCAAAGCCAGTCGCCCCCTGCAACCGTGTCGTGGAAATGGTATTCGAAGCTGTCATGATCCTGCGCGACGGCGGCGGATCCTCCTTCTGCTGCCACCGTGTGGCTGCGCATCGGATAGACTTTTGAAATCAATGCGATTTTAGCATTCGGGGTGGCTTGTGCCGCAGCAATTGCAGCGCGTAATCCAGCCCCGCCAGCGCCTATTACGGCAAGATCGGCTTGAAAAGTTTGCACGACATTCCTCCAGATTTTTGTTTTCCCGCAATGCGATGAACTAAAGGAAGTTCACCTGCCCGAACGGGCGATTGCGGAAGCGATTCCACTGCTCCTTTATGGGTATAACAGTATAACCGCGTAGTTGTGAGGGAAATTTGACGTGTTCGATTTTTTTGCTGTTCTGTGCGGTGATTTATCATCGTGATTGATGAATTGCATCACAAAATAATCCACATAAATGAAATACGCGTTTTTACTGCGCAAAATTTGTCTCTGCCACTGCTAACGAGTAGACTTCGTG
The DNA here is from genome assembly GCF_014895885.1 of Enterobacter cloacae complex sp. P17RS. Lineage (NCBI taxonomy): Bacteria > Pseudomonadati > Pseudomonadota > Gammaproteobacteria > Enterobacterales > Enterobacteriaceae > Enterobacter > Enterobacter cloacae complex sp. P17RS. Next base: position 389,335 of record NZ_JADBQK010000006.1, on the reverse strand, counting down.
CCCTTGTCTGAAATCGGAGAAAAACTCATGAGCGAAACGGCCACCTGGCAGCCGAGCGCATCCATCCCAAATCTGTTAAAACGCGCCGCAATTATGACGGAGATCCGCCGTTTCTTTGCCGACCGCGGCGTCCTGGAGGTGGAAACCCCGTGCATGAGTCAGGCAACGGTAACGGATATTCATCTGGTCCCGTTTGAAACCCGTTTTGTTGGCCCAGGCCACTCCCAGGGCATGAATCTGTATCTGATGACCAGCCCGGAATACCACATGAAGCGCCTGCTGGCGGCGGGGTGTGGTCCGGTGTATCAGCTGTGCCGCAGCTTCCGTAATGAAGAGATGGGGCGTCACCACAACCCGGAATTCACCATGCTGGAGTGGTACCGCCCGCACTATGATATGTACCGCCTGATGAATGAGGTGGACGATCTGCTGCAGCAGGTACTGGACTGCTCAGAAGCCGAAACGCTCTCCTATCAGCAGGCCTTCCAGCGCCATCTGGAAATCGATCCGCTGTCGGCGGACAAAGCTCAGCTGCGTGAAGTGGCGGCAAAACTGGATCTGAGCAACGTGGCGGATACCGAAGAGGATCGCGACACGCTGCTGCAGCTGCTGTTCACCTTCGGCGTGGAACCGCAGATTGGCAAAGATCGCCCGACGTTTGTCTATCACTTCCCGGCAAGCCAGGCGTCTCTGGCGCAGATCAGCACCGAAGACCACCGCGTGGCGGAACGTTTTGAGGTCTATTACAAAGGTATTGAGCTGGCGAACGGCTTCCACGAACTGACCGACGCGCGCGAGCAGGCGCAACGTTTCGAACAGGATAACCGCAAACGCGCCGCGCGCGGTCTGCCGCAGCAGCCGATCGATACCAACCTGCTGGAAGCGTTAAAGGCGGGTCTGCCAGATTGCTCCGGCGTGGCGCTGGGCGTAGACCGTCTGGTGATGCTGGCGCTGGGCGCCGAGCAGCTGGGCGATGTGATTGCCTTTACGGTCGATCGCGCCTAAAGCATGGCCGGGTGGCGCTGTCGCTTACCCGGCATATAGTATCTGTGGCAATATTCCTTTCCATTTCTTCTCCGCAACATTAAAAACTGCCATTTTCTCTGTACACGGGTCTTTTTCTTAAATTGCCTCGTATAGCCACAATATTAGTCTGGTCATCTGCTACCATCCGCGCAGTTTAATTCCTCTTCGGATGGTTATATGTCCCAGTCACTCAAAAAGATGACCCTCACCGGGCTCATTCTGATGATTTTTACGTCAGTTTTTGGCTTTGCCAACAGCCCGTCGGCTTTCTATCTGATGGGCTACAGCGCGACGCCGTTTTATATCGTTTCTGCTCTGTTCTTCTTTATCCCGTTTGCGCTGATGATGGCGGAGATGGGCTCGGCTTACCGGAAAGAAGAGGGCGGTATCTATTCATGGATGAACAACAGCATCGGCCCGCGCTACGCGTTTATCGGCACGTTTATGTGGTTCTCCTCCTACGTCGTCTGGATGGTCAGCACGGCGGCCAAAGTCTGGGTGCCGTTCTCCACGTTTCTTTTCGGCGCGGATAAAACGCAGGTCTGGTCTTTAGCCGGGCTGAGCTCCACGCAGGTGGTCGGGATTCTGGCGGTGTGCTGGATGGTGGTGGTGACGCTGGTGGCGTCAAAAGGCATCAACAAAATTGCCCGTATCACCGCCGTTGGCGGTATTTCCGTGATGTGCCTGAACCTGGTGCTGCTGCTGGTGAGTATTGCCATTCTGTGCCTGAACGGCGGACACTTCGCGCAGGAGGTGAACTTCGTTTCATCGCCTAATCCGGGCTATCAGTCCGGGCTGGCCATGCTCTCCTTCGTGGTATTTGCCATTTTTGCCTACGGCGGTATTGAAGCGGTAGGTGGGCTGGTCGATAAGACCGAGAACCCGGAAAAAAACTTTGCCAAAGGGATTATTTTTGCCGCCATCGTGATTTCCATCGGCTATTCGCTGGCGATTTTCCTCTGGGGCGTTAGCACTAACTGGCAGCAGGTGTTGAGTAACAATACCACTAACCTCGGGAACATCACCTACGTGCTGATGAAAAGCCTGGGTATGACGCTGGGTAACGCCATGCACCTGACGCCGGAAGCATCGGCCACCCTGGGGATCTGGTTTGCGCGCATTACCGGCCTGTCGATGTTCCTTGCCTATACCGGCGCGTTCTTCACGCTAATCTATTCGCCGCTGAAAGCAATCATCCAGGGTACGCCAAAGGCGCTGTGGCCGGCACGCATGACGCAGCTCAATACCGCAGGCATGCCTGCCAACGCCATGTGGATGCAGTGTCTGCTGGTGTGCGTGTTCATTCTGCTGGTGTCATTTGGCGGTGATACCGCGTCTGCGTTCTATAACAAGCTGACCCTGATGGCGAACGTGTCGATGACGTTGCCGTACCTGTTCCTGACGCTGGCGTTCCCGTTCTTTAAGGCGAAGCGGGATCTTGAGCGTCCGTTTGTGATCTTCAAAACCCGCGCGGCAACGCTGCTGGCGACCACGGTGGTGGTGCTGGTCGTGGCGTTTGCCAACATCTTTACCGTTATTCAGCCCGTGGTTGAGGCGAACGACTGGAACAGCGCGCTGTGGATGGTCGGTGGGCCAGTCTTCTTCTCGCTGCTGGCGATGGGGATTTATGAGAATTACCGCCGGCGCTCAATGGCGTACGTCACGGAAGTGGCGTAGCGGTAAAATGCCCCTCCCGAAAGGGAGGGGAGAACGATTACAGACTTCCCGCCGGGCGCGATCTTGCCGCCGACGTGAGCGTTTTACCCATCTTGCGTCCGTCCATGCTTTCCAGACGCATCTGGAACGGTGGGAACGGCATATCAATACCATGCTCGCGGAAGCCCGCCAGAATCAGCTGGTGGATCTCATGGCGCAGCGGCATGCGGTGTCCCATTTCGGCGGCGTAGATACGCAACTCGAAAATCTGGATCCCCTGCTGTAGATCAACCAGGAATACTTCCGGCGCAGGGTTATCGAGCACCAGCGTACAGCGTTCAGCGGCGGTGTAGAGGATCTGCGTGACCTCTTCACTGTTGGCATCCGACGGTGCCGGTACCGTCAGCACCACGCGCGTAACGGAGTCCGACAGGGACCAGTTGATAAACTGCTCGGTAATAAATGCCTTGTTCGGCACGATGATCTCTTTACGGTCCCAGTCGCTGATCGTGGTGGCGCGGGTGTTGATCTTCGTTACGCTCCCGGTCAGATCGCGGATCGTCACCGTATCGCCAATGCGAATCGGCTTTTCAAACAGGATGATCAGGCCGGATACAAAGTTAGCGAAAATCTCCTGCATGCCAAAGCCAAGGCCAAACGTCAGCGCGGCCACCAGCCACTGCAGTTTAGACCACTCAATACCAATCATTGAGAACCCGACCATTCCACCAAACAGCAGTATCAGGTATTTCGTAATGGTCGTAATGGCGTATCCCGTGCCGGGGGTTAAATCCAGATGCTGCAGCAGCGCCAGCTCCAGCAGTGCCGGGAAGTTACGCACCAGCTGGGTGGTGATGATCAGCACCAGAATCGCAATCAGCACCGCGCCTAAGGTGATCGGCTCCAGGCTTTCAACGCCCTGCACCGTGGACGTCACGTCCCACAGAGAGATGTTCTCCAGGAAGCCAAACGCGGAATGAATTTCCGACCACAGGAAGATCACCGACAGAAGGGCAATCAGCATCAGGAGGGAGCGCACCAGGCGCAGAGACTGGGTACTGATGGCATCCAGATCCAGTTCGACCTCGTCCGCATCCATCGTGCCTTCCGTGCTGTTGACATGGGTTGGTTCTTCCTCGCCACGGGCACGCTGAGCGAGGATCTCTGCCCGGCGATGCTTGGCGCGGTCAAAGGCCAGACGGCGGCGCTGGATCAGCATCCCGCGACGGATCACGTGATACACCACCAGCAGCAGGAACCAGATCGCCACCGACGTTTCCAGTCGCGCCAGCAGCGCCTGCGAGGTTGCCAGGTAACCTACCGCCGCTGCCAGCATCGCAATCAGAGGAGCGCTCAGCAGCAGGTTCCAGAGCAGCCGGTTGAACATGTTGTCGCCGCTGCCGGATTTATCCAGATAGAGCGGTATCCCCGCGCGTTTCAGGCTGAGCGTGACGATGGCCAGCGCGCCGCAGATCAGCATAAAGCAGAGGCGGCCCAGCGAGCCTGAGAATTCCCGGTCGTTGAGATTATCAAACATGATCAGCGCCATTATCAGCGGCACAATCAGCCCGATGCTCATCAGGTAATAGCGCATGGCGCGCGCCACGCGGTTACGAGGCCAGCCAAAGTGGGCGATGAACAGGCCGTTAGGCCGCGCGAACGTCGCGCAAATCATCACCACCCACAGCAACGGTACCGTGGCGGTGACACCATCGCCAATGGCGACCGCGAGCGGATAGGGCCAGGCTTCCCGAAGGCCATAGCCAAGCGTCATCCACAGCACCGGTAGCGGAGAGGCGACGAGAATCGACCAGAACACGGTGCGCAGCGTCAGCCAGAAGTGATCCTGAGTGACTTTCCCCACCCGCGCGCTGGAACGCTCCAGGAAGCGGGTGAAATGTCTGCGCGAATAAATGCTGAAGCCCACCAGAACCAACGCGCCAAGCAGCGGGAAAATCGTCTCTTTACTGGTCAGCATCATCACGCTGGCCTGTCCGAGCTGGCTAAAGGTGTCGAGCGAAATCAGGCGGCGCAGATCCTGAACAATCTCAATTGGCCACGAGAAGGTCATTGGACGTACGTCGGATGTCCAGAAGAGATAACGGTGCGTAGCCTCGTTCACCTCTTTCAGCGCGTCTTCCAGCTGGCTGTTAGAGACCTTGAGTTTAGTCAGTTCCAGAATCAGCGTATCCCCGCCCTGCAGCAGGGAGTTCAGCAGTTCGCGCTGGGTGCGCAGCTGGGCTTCCAGAATACGGTTTTGCTCGCTGGTCAGAGGTTGTCCGTCAGCCTGACGGATCTGGCGTATTTGCGGCTGCTTATTGAGAAGATCTTCAAAGTGCAGTCGCTGCACGCGCAGCTGGGCCATCTCGGTATCCAGCTGCTGCGGTTTCGGCATTTCCGGCAGGCGCGCGACCTGGGCGCGTAACGCTTCGCCCAGCAGGTTTGATGACCCGAGCCACTGGGACTGCTCGCGCAGGGTGTTGAGCGCCTGGCGCACCTGCAGGGTTTGATTCGTCGCCTGACGCTGCTGGGAGGCAACCAGATCCATACGCTGCGCCTGCTGATTCAGGGCGGCAGAAAGCTCGCGGTTGACCTTAAACTGATCGACGATACCTTCCGGCAGATTGGCGCTGTTTTCCGCCAGCAGCTCGGTGCTTTCAAGCGCTCGCTCGGCTTCGCGCTGGCGCTGGCTGTTAAGCAAATTACGCAGGGCCTGAAGGTACGCATCCAGCTGCTCGCTCTGCTTCTGAGCGAGTTCAGAGCGCATCCGCGCCAGCTCCTGGCGGTTGTTGGCGGAAAGCTGCGCCAGCTCCAGCTCATCCACAAGGGCCTTCAGACGGGCAGATTCCGCCTGCAGACCCAGATTTTGCGCCTGAGCCTGCGGCGTGTTGCCGCTTTGCGTACCCACGCGGCGCTCAACGTCGTTAAGCTGGCGGCGGGCGTCGGTTTGCTGCTGCGGAAGCTGGCTGAGGGAGTCGGCAATTTCACGCGCTCGCTCCTGCTCCTGCTGAGCCTGGCGGCTCTTTTCCAGGAGCTGGCTGCTGACCTGCAGGATTTCCTGGTTCAGGGCGTCGGTGGTCATGCCTTCCGGCACTTCGCGCGGCTCATCGCGCAGATTAGCGAGTTGCGCGCGCAGCGTTTGCGAGAGTTTAGGGAAGTTGTCGATAACCTGCTGATACTGCTGAGCGCGCTCAAGCGAGCCTTTCCGCTCTTCAAGCGCGTTCAGTGCGGACTGGAGTGACTCAACGGTCTCTGGCTGAGCGGGTTTAGCCGCTTTCGCCTGCTCCAGCTCCTGGGTTATCTGTTTGGCGTCGGGGGCTGTCGCTGCGTACGCCCCCATGCTGAGGCACCAGGCCATCAGTAGAACGATAATCGGGCGCACGTCAGCGATCCTTCTGTTGTTAGCCTTCGTCTTTTTTGTCGTCAACCAGCGGGCTGGCGTCGTGCTCGGCGTCGATCTCTTCTTGCGGCAGCGGAGCAGGTTCTGCATCCGGCGTCACGAAGGTTTCGGTAGAGACCGCCAGCGGCTGACCCAGTTTGGTGACCGACAGGCTTTCGAGCTGCTCAGCCAGCTTCACTTTGCCCGGCGCAAACAGGTTGATGACGGTAGAGCCCAGCTTGAAGCGACCCATTTCCTGGCCTTTCAGCAGGGCGACAGAGCCTTCTTCTTCACCGGCAGGCCACGTCCAGCGCTTGATCACGCCTTCACGCGGCGGGGTAATGGTGCCAGCCCAGACGGTTTCGATGCTGCCGACAATGGTCGCGCCCACCAGAATCTGCGCCATAGGGCCGAATTCAGTATCGAACAGGCAGATGACACGTTCGTTACGGGCAAACAGGTTCGGTACGTTTTGCGCGGTCAGGTGGTTCACGGAGAACAGATCGCCCGGCACGTAGATCATCTCACGCAGGATACCGTTACACGGCATGTGTACGCGGTGGTAGTCGCGCGGTGACAGATAGGTGGTGGCAAAGGTGCCGTTGCGGAACAGGTCCGCCATCAGGTAATTGCCCGCCAGCAGCGCTTCCAGGCTGTAGTTATGGCCCTTCGCCTGCAGGATTTTGTCGTCTTCGATGTTACCCAACTGGCTGATCACGCCGTCTGCTGGCATCACCAGGACGTTAGGGTCGGTGTTCAGCGGGCGCACTTCGTCGCGCAGCGGGCGCACGAAAAACTCGTTGAACGTGCGGTAGCTGGCGGTGTCCGGCTTCTGCGCTTCTTTCATGTCGACCTTGTAATACTTAACGAAAAGGTCGATGACCAGTTTGGTCAGCCAGCCCGCGCGTTTGCTTGCGCCCCAGCCCGCCAGGCGAGTGAGCCACAGTTTTGGCAGAATGTATTGAAGCGAAAGTTTAAATGCGTTTAACAAGGTAGCCTCCAGGCCATTGTTTTGTCGTTCCTGATCCGGCAGTAAGCCGCCGGAACCTGAAAAAAGGGGACGATTTTAGCGATGCTTAGCTTAGTTGTCAGTTATCAGAATCAGAAAAGTTTTTACGCGTTTTTACCTGATCCATGCTCTCAAGAATGCGGTGGTAATTCTCGAAGCGGGTCTCCGCGATTTCACCTTTCTCAACCGCTTCGCGGATAGCGCAGCCTGGATCGTTATCGTGTTTGCAGTCGCGGTATTTGCAAGCGCCTAAATAATCATGGAATTCGACAAATCCATTAAAGATTTGTTCCGGCTCAAGATGCCATAAACCGAATTCACGCACGCCCGGTGAGTCGATCACATCGCCGCCGTGAGGGAAATGATAGAGACGTGAGGCGGTGGTGGTATGCTGGCCGAGGCCCGAGACGTCAGACACATCGTTAGTGAGGATCTCCTGCTGGAGGCCGAGAAGGTTGTTTAGCAGGCTCGATTTCCCTACGCCGGACTGACCCGCAAAGATGCTGATGCGATCGGTAAGCGCCTCTTCCAGCGGTTTCAGTCCGTCTTTGGTGTAGCTGGACACCATCAGAACGCGGTAGCCAATCTTGCGGTAGATATCCATCTGCTCATTAACGAAAGCCATGCCTTCGTCATCCAGCAGATCGATTTTGTTCAGCACGATAATCGGTTCAACCTGCAGCGTTTCACAGGCGACAAGGTATCGGTCGATAATATTGAGCGAAAGTTCGGGCAAAATCGCCGATACGATGACAATCTGGTTAATGTTGGCGGCAATCGGCTTCACCCCGTCGTAAAAATCGGGACGGGTTAACACGGACGTACGCTCATGGACCGCTTCAACGATACCTTTTACCGTAACGCCCTCTGCCGCCTCTTTACCCGGTCGCCAGACGACGCGGTCGCCGGTCACCAGAGAACGAATGGTCCGGCGAATGTTACAGCGGTGGATTTCGCCATCGGCGGATTCCACGTCGGCGTGCATACCGAAACGGCTGATAACTACGCCTTCCGTTGGTTCGCCAAACAGGTTGTCGTCGTAATCGACCTTCTCCGAAGTGGTTTTAAGACGGCGCTGATGATTGGCATTCACGCGGCGCTGCTGCCCTTTGGAGAGTTTATTTTTACTCAATCGCACTGGCTCCTGGTCGCCCGTAAGGGGCAAAACCTCTATGATACACTCTAATTAATACTAGTTAACCTGCTACTGCCGGTTATGCGAGAAGGGTGGAAAATAACATGAGCGCGGATGAAAACAACCTGATTTGGATCGATCTCGAAATGACCGGGCTGGATCCCGAGCGCGATCGCATTATTGAGATTGCAACTCTGGTGACCGATGCCAACCTGAATATCCTTGCCGAAGGGCCAACGATTGCGGTGCATCAGTCCGACGACCAGCTTGCGCTGATGGATGAGTGGAACGTGCGTACCCACACCGGCAGCGGTCTTGTCGAGCGCGTGAAGGCGAGCACGCTGGGCGATCGCGAAGCGGAACTGGCGACGCTCGAATTTCTGAAGCAGTGGGTACCAGCGGGTAAATCGCCGATCTGCGGGAACAGCATCGGTCAGGATCGCCGTTTCCTCTTCAAGTACATGCCGGAGCTGGAGTCTTACTTCCATTACCGCTATCTGGACGTGAGCACCCTGAAAGAGCTGGCGCGGCGCTGGAAACCTGAAATTCTGGACGGCTTTAAAAAACAGGGTACGCACCAGGCGATGGACGATATCCGCGAGTCCGTGGCGGAACTCGCGTACTACCGCGAAAACTTTATTAAGCTGTGATTTTGAGATCCGGCACCTTGCGTGGCCGGGTTTTTGTCGTTAAATTGTTCAGCTTGCCGATTAAATAAGCACTTGAACTGAATTTCGAAAAAATCACTTTAAGGGGGGTTGCAGCTAAAAGGATTTCTCGTATAATGCGCCTCCCGTAACGACAGAGAATTACACGTTACGACAGCAACAAAAGCAGTACAGATTTGCGGGAATAGCTCAGTTGG